>NZ_DASWTD010000580.1:0-10621 GCF_036402335.1 Sphingopyxis sp.
GGCCGCTGGGATCCAGTGACGGACACCTATGCCGGCAACGGCCCGAAATATCTGTCTTTCGAAAGCGGCGAAACCGTCGCGACCGGAGGACGTCAGAAACTGACGCTGCATGCGAAACTGCCGCTCCCGCCCGATCACATCACCCAATATATTACGCGGTTGCGCTGGAATATCTATCTGCCCGAAACCGGCACATGGGGCCGCGTCGAGCAGCCGCGCCCCGGAAGGCAGTCGGGGCCGCACCGCATCTATGCGAGCTATGCGACGCCGATCGCCGAACTGTCGAACGGCCTCGCCAATCCGGTGACCGAAAGCCGCATCGAGATGCTGACGCGATTTCTCGGCGCCGAGAAGGACCTGCCTCCCGGACGCAGTTACAAGGGCGACCACCAGATCGCGCACCGGATCCAGCACTCGGTCAACGGCCATGAAGATATATCGATCCAGGACAAGGCTTCGCCCGCGCGCTATCCGATATCGACGCAATCGAAATCGACCTTCGGCGGCGCGGCGGGCCAGATGCAGCATTCGCCCGAATGGCTCTGGCATCTGCTCGAATGCGGCACCACCGCACGCGGCCATTGCGGCGAGGCGACCTATCTGATGGAATCGATGCTGCGGATGCTCGGTATCGCCGCCGACCAGACGCATGTCTATCCGCGCTCGACAGTGATCGGCGATCTCGCGAACGGCACCAACTTCACGCAGGCAGGCGCGGGATCGCGCCATGCCGAGGGGAAAGGTCCCGAAATTCGCACCTGCCCCGATTCGCCCGGTGTGGACGAAGAATTGAATCTCAATTTCGACACGCGCACGACGGCCGGCGGCATCAATACCGGCGAAGGATGCCTGATGGTCGGCGAGACACTCTATACCGGCCTGATCTCGCACGCCGTCCGGGCAAGGGACGGCCGCTCGGCAACGCACGAACTGCTGCTGATCATCGAAAAGGCCTATGGCCATCTCGACAGCCCGAACCGTCAGACCGAGTTTCAGGTGTGGACCCGATCAAACCAGAAAGGCACAATAACGAAGTCGTGCCTGCATATCGAACCCGGCCAGTCGCTTCCCGGATACCCGGTGCAGAAATAAATCCGTGCGGCGCCGCACGACGATTCGACTCTTCCATCGAAAGAGAACATAATAGGAACATTGATCCGATTCGGAGGAATGGATGATGGACCCGATGTTCCGCTATTTCCTGGGGTTTCAGGTGAGCGCCGATCGCGCTGGCTGGCTCGCGCGCCAATTGCCGGCCGTTCCGGATGACCTCTTCGCGGGGCTCAAGCCCCAGCTGTACCATCTGACGCTGTGCACGATCGCCGAAACGATGGAGCCGCAACCCTTCCTGCACGGCCAAGTCGCCAAGGCGTTCAGCGCCGGCCTTCCCGCGGCGAGCCCGATTCCCTTCGGCCGCATCGTTTCGCGCGGCGCCGGCGCCGAATTGATCACCGCTGGCAGCATCGGCGCGATCCGCCAGACCTATGAGGCGACTATCGCGCGCCTCGCCACGCAGGGCATCGAGCCGATGCATCGCAAGTCTGGCCTCCGGCCACACATCACGCTCGGTTACGGGACATGCGAATTCGATCCCGTCCCGCTCGCATGGAACTGGACCCCGCGCGACCTCGTGCTCATCGAAAGCCACATCGGCCATCGCCGCCATCGCGTGCTGAAAAGCTGGACATTGGAACCACCCGCGCAAGGCAGCTTCGGCTTCATGGCCGACGAACTGCCCGCGCCGATGCTCCGCGCCGCCTAAGCTTCCAGATTATGCTCCAAGGTGATTTCACAGTTGAGCAGCTTCGAAACCGGGCAATTCTTCTCGGCCTCTTCGGCGATCTTGGCGAATTCGTCGACGGGAATTCCCGGCACCTTGCCGGTCAACGTCAGCGCCGACTTGGTGATCGTGAAGCCCCCGTCCTGCTGCTCAAGCGTCACTTCCGCGCTGGTTTCGAGCGTGTCGCCCGAATAGCCCGCACGTGCGAGGCCGAACGACAGCGCCATCGTGAAGCACGCCGCATGCGCCGCCGCAATCAGTTCCTCGGGGTTCGTCCCCGGCTGGCCTTCGAAGCGCGTGCCGAAACCATAGGGCTGCTTGTCGAGCACGCCCGACCTGGTCGTGATCGATCCCTTGCCCTCCTTGCCGAAACCTTCGTAGCGGGCGGATGCGCGATTGACGGTCATGCTTGGTCTCCTCGGGTTAGATCAGGGGTCGCATATGCGGACTCGTGTCCTCAGGCAGGCAACAGCTTAGGCCGGGCGCCGACGCGCTTCCACGCCTTTTCATGGAAGAAGAATGCGACGGCATTGATACAGGGCTCGATGATCGCGATCCCGCCCGCCAGCGCGACCGATCCGGTCATCACATAGGCGACGCTGAACCCGATCGTCAGGTGGATCGAGAGGTAGGTGAAGGTCTTGATCAGATCGAGGGGCATGGCACGCATCTCCGAAGGACGAAGTGCCAAGTTAAGAACGATTCGCAACAAGCGCCAGAGGGCGCTTTCGGTCAGCCTGATCGATTTTCCCGCACGACACCCGCCCGCTCGAGTTCGGGACCGAGCCGTCCGATCAGCCACAACCCCCACATTCTGAAATCGGCGGCAAGGCTCCACAGCGGATAGGTAAAGGTCGCCGGGCGGTTCTTCTCGACCCCGAAATGCGCGACCCACGCAAAGAAATAGCCGGCCAGCGGAAGCGCGATCAGCCAAGCCCAGCGCCCGCTCAGCACTGCGGCCATCGCGATCAGCACGACGAGGCTGGTTCCGACATAATGCAACGCACGCGTTGACGCCTTGCTATGCTCACGCAGGTAAAAGGGCCAGAATTCGGCGAAGGTCGTATATTGGCGCACCATCGCCCGATGCTGCCCGTCGCGGCGGCGCGGGTCAACCATATCCTGACCCTAGAGGCTGCGCGCCGCCTCGTCGATCAGCGCCGCGACTTCAGCGGGCCGCGACGCGAGCGAGGCATGCCCCGCATCGAGTGTGATGATCTTGCGCGCGCCGAGCCGGTCCGACATCGCCTTCTGGTTCGCGGGATCGATCATCCGGTCTTCGCTCGAAATCTGATACCAGCTCGGCTTCGAGCGCCACGCCGGATCGCTGATCGCCTCGCCAAAGGTCGAGGCGAGCGGCGCCTTTTGCGTCACCGCCATCACCAGCGCCTCGTCGGCGCCAAGGTCCTGGCAGAAACTTTCGTGGAACTTGTCGGGCCTGACCCACAGATAGCCGTCGGCATCGGGCGCGAGGTTCGCCGCGCCCGCGGGCGGATGCTGCTGCGTCAGCGCGCCGGGACTTTCGCCGGCGTCGGGCGCGAAGGCCGCAATATATACGAGCCCTGCGACATTAGGTGCCGTCCCTGCTTCGGTGATCACCGCGCCGCCATAGCTGTGGCCGACCAGCAGGACCGGCCCCTCGACCTGCGCGGCGATCTGACGTGTCCGCGCCGCGTCGCCCGCAAGCGACGTCAGCGGCAATTCGACCGCGCGGATACCCTTGTGACCCAGCCGGTCGAGTTCGACGATCGCCTTGGCCCAATGCGCTGCTCCGCCCCAGAAGCCGTGAACGAGGACGATCGCGGGAAGCTCTGTCATGGGCCCGACTCCGGTGGAATTTCGACAGGCGCGAAGCTACCATAGCGCGCGGGCGCCCGACAGCGAAGAAAGCGGTCGGAATTTCGGGAGAGGGGATATTCCATGAAGAAATCGACGCGCGCGCTGGTCGGTCTGGTCGGGCTCGACCTCATCGTCATCCTTGGCGCCTGGTATATGGTCGAACAGACCCGGAGCGGCGCGTGGAATTCGAACGACCCGGCGGCATCGATCAGCATGATGACGACGGGCGCGGGCACGATCGTCGGCGTGATCACCGCGGTGCTGCTGCTTGCCTTTGTCATGCACCGCCGCGCAGGAAACTGATCGACAGAAAACGACGACCCTCCCGCCCGGGTCGCGGGGGCGGGAGGGTCGGTTCCGAATCGGCGCGGGAGGCCGGGAACGAAAGTTCGGATCAGGCGCGGCGAGCGGCTTCGCGGGCTGCCTGCACGGCGGGAAGCAGCAGGCCGATCAGATAGTCGATCGGACCGGCGCTCAGCGACATGCCGCCCTGTGCGGGCTGCGCCGACTGCGCCATCGCGGGGGTCGCCGAAGCGAGGATGGCAAGTGCAAGAACGGGGGCGAAGATCGTCTTTCTGGTCATGGGTCTTTCCTTTTCAATTTGCGGGCTTGTGCGAATTGGGCTCGGGACGTTCCCGATGACCAGACTTATGCCGCGCGTCGTCGCTGCCGGCCGTGATCGCCATCACTCGCCCGAAGAAATTTCACAAAGCTTTGAAAACAAAGCGAAGAAAAATGCTACCCGCGCTTGAGCCGCACCAGCGCGCTATCCAGCGCCTGCAGAAATTGCGAACGGTCGGCTTTCGAAAAGGGCCGCGGACCGCCCATCGCATCGCCTATCCCCGCGCGCAGGTCCGCCATGATCGCGCGCGTCGCGATCGCGGGGCCGATCGACGCCAGCGTAAAGGGCTTGCCGTTCGGCCCGATCACGCTCGCTCCCGCCTTGAGCGCGCGGTCGGCGAGCAAGATGTCGGCAGTGATCACGATCGACCGGGCATCGGCCGCCTCGGCGATCCAGTCGTCGGCGGCATCGAAACCATCCGATACGACGACGCGTTCGATCAGCGGGTGCTCGGGCACGCGCAGCCGGCTGTTGCTGACCACCTTGACCGGCGTTCCGTGCCGCCATGCGACACGATAGATTTCGTCCTTCACGGGGCATGCGTCGGCATCGACGAGGATCTGGGGAGTCGTAGTCATCGAAGTCAGCTGACCTCGACGCCTTTCCAGAAAGCGATGCGATCGCGGATCGCTGCCGCTGCCTCCTTGGGCTCGGGATAATACCAGGCCGCGTCGGTGTTCACCTGCCCGCCGACGGTGACATGATGATAGTGCGCGGTCCCCTTCCACGGGCAGATGCTCGTCGTCGCGCTGTCCGACAGAACCGCCGCGTCGACCTCGTCGCGCGGGAAATAATGATTGCCCTCGACGACGACCGTGTCGTCGCTGTCGGCGATCACCGCGCCGTTCCACCGTGCCTGTACCATCGATCCACCTCCAGCGTCAGGCCGCCAACCCGTCCCACACCAGCTTCGCGCCGAGCAGGACCATCAGCAGGTAGATGATAACATAGAAACGCGCGCCATCGATCCGTTTCAGCCATCGTACGGTGAGCAGGGTCGAGACGATCGCGAGCGGCATCAGCAGCGCCGCGGCGACGAGCACTTCGTGCGGGAAGGCGCCGAGCGCGATATAGGCGGGAACCTTCATCCAGTTGATCGCGGCGAACAGGATCGAGCTCGTGCCGACGAAGACGAGGTGCGGCAGGCGGCGCGGCGTCACCCACATCTGGAACGGCGGGCCGCCGGCGTGCGCAATCTGGCTGGTGAAGCCCGTCGCCACGCCGAACAGGCTGCCGACCCAGCCCGGCGACGTCGACGCGGCGACGACGCGCCCGCCGCGCTCGACCCACAGGCGATAGAGGCCGAACGCCAGCGTGATCGCGCCGAGCGCCGCCATCAGCTTCGCCTCGTCGACGCGCTCGGCATAGGCATAGCCCGCGGCGATTCCGACTGCGGCACCGGGCAGCATCCAGCCGATCACCCAGCCGTCCCACGTCTTGCGGAACGACCAGACGCTGACGACGTCCTGCACGATCAGGATCGGGAGCAGCAGCGCGGCGGCGATCGTCGGCGGCAGCACCAATGCAACGAGCGGCGTCGCGAGCGCGCCGACGCCCGACAATCCGCCCTTGGCGAGCCCGAGCAGGACCACCGCGATGGCGAGCACCAGCAGCGTCAGCGGATCGGCGAGCAAGCTCATTCGGCAGGGGAGACGTCGGGCGTTTCGGGCAGTTGCCAGTCGATCGCCCCGCGTCCCCGCGCCTCCAGAAAGGCGTTCGCCTGGCTGAACGGCCGCGATCCGAAAAAGCCGTTATGCGCCGACAGCGGCGAGGGGTGCGGCGCGCGCAGGATCAGGTGCGGGCTTCCCGCGCCGAGTCCCCGCACATTCGCCGCCTTTTTCTGCGCATGGCTGCCCCACAGGATGAATACCTTCGGCGCGGGATCGGCGGCGACCGCGGCGACAACCGCATCGGTGAACTTCTCCCACCCCTTGCCCTGATGCGACGCGGCCATGCCGCTCTCGACCGTCAGACAGTTGTTGAGCAGCAACACGCCCTGCTCCGCCCAATGTTTGAGATATCCATGCGACGCGCGCGCGATGCCGAGGTCGCTTTGCATTTCCTTGTAGATATTGATGAGGCTCGGCGGCGTCCGCACCCCCGGCTGGACCGAAAAGCACAGCCCATGCGCCTGCCCCGGCCCATGATAGGGATCCTGCCCGAGGATAACTACGCGCACGCGCCCCGGCGGGGTCGCGTCGAGCGCGGCGAACCAGTCGCGCGGCCGCGGAAAGATCGCTTTCCCCTTCGCGCGTTCTTCCGCGAGAAACGCCTTGAGCGCGGCCATATAGGGCTGCTCGAACTCGCCGCCTATCGCTGCGAGCCAGTCGGGATGCAGTTTGATCTCGGCCATGCCCCGCGCTTCACCAGAGCGACGCGGACTTGTCCAGTCCCGGCGAATGGCGGATGGCGGCTTTCGACCGGAAGCAGCCCCATCTCCGTCGTCGCCCCGGACTTGATCCGGGGTCAGTACGGGCTTTTCGGCGCGGTTCCCGGTCGGGTGAACAGCTTGCCGCGCTCGGCCCAGAAGACCAGGGTCAGGCCGACCACGGCGCTGACCAGAAAGGCGTAGGCCAGCGGCAATGTCGTGCCGTCATACTGCTGGCCGATCGCCGCACCGACAGTCGCGGCGAGCAACGTCTTGGCAAAGCTCTGGTACGATGACGCAACGCCGGCCATGTGGCCGAAATCCTCCATTGCGATCGACCCGAAATTGCTGCCGATAAAGCCGATCAGGCCCACATTGACCATCATGAGCGCAGTGAACATCCACAAGGTCTCGGCTCCACTGAGCGCCGCGATAATCTGCAGGATCGAGGTCGCCATGAAGGCAAGGACCGCCGACTGCGAAACCCGCCGCGCGCCGAACCGCTCGACGATCGCGGCATTGGAGAAGTTCGCGATCGCGATACCCACCGCGACACAGGCAAAGATAAGCGGAAACCAGGTCCGCGCACCGAACACCTCGGCGATGATCTGCTCGCTGCTGTTCAGATAGCCATAGAGCGATCCCTGCATCATCCCCGACGCGATCATATAACCCGCGGCGCGGCGGTGCCGGGTCACCGTCGCCCAGCCCGCCATCATCGTCCGAAGATCGAGCGGACGCACGTCGGCGGGGTCGAGCGTCTCGGGAAGGCGGCGGAGCCAGAGCAGCATCACGATCGACATCGCCGCGAGTACGACGAAGATCGCGCGCCAGCCCGCAACCGCCGCGATTCCTGCGCCGATCGTCGGGGCGATGATTGGCACGATCATGAAGACGAGGAAGATCAGCGACAGCCGCTTCGCCATCGCATCGCCCGCAAACAGGTCGCGGATCACCGCGACGACGATGACGCCCAGCGCGGCGCTCACCAGCCCGTGGACGAAACGCAGCGCCAGCAGCATTTCGAAACTCGTCGACAGGCCGCAGCCGATCGCGAGCGCGAGATAGGCGAACAATGCCGGGACGAGTACGCCCTTGCGCCCGAACCGGTCCGACAGCGGCCCATAGAGCAGCGATCCGAAACCGATGCCGAGCAGATAGAGCGAAATGACATATTGCCGATCATTGGCGACGGCCACGCCCAGTGCCTCGCCGATCGCCGGCAGGGCAGGCAGCATCGCGTCGATGGCGAGCGCATTGAGCGCCATGACCATCGCCATCATGACCACCATCTCACGGTCGCCCGGCAGGCTCCGTTGGGGGGATTGGGCCGGCTTGTGCATGGCGGCAGCCTATGCGCCCATGTCGCCGCTTTGGATAGCCCCCAAGGCAAAAGGGCATTGCTATGCAAAGCAAAAGGGCCGCCCGGTACGGACGGCCCTTCGCATTTTCATTTCCGGTCGCTCAGCCCTGGCGAGTACCGGTCATCGCCATCGAGCCGAACGCGCCAGCCTTGATCGTGCCGGTCAGCGCGTCGCCGTCGATCGTCGCTTCGCATTCGAGCGTCATCGGCATCGGCACCTTCATGTTCATGGTCCAGGTCAGCTTGTTGCCGTCGACCTTGCCATTTTCGACATCGAGCGAACCCATCGCGCCGGCATTCTGGCCGGTGAAGCTGCCGCCGTCGCTGCTGACGGTGAAAACCGACTTCTGGTCGCCCATCGGCGATTTGGTAACGCAATCATAGCTGCCATCGACTTGAGACATCTGGGCTCTCCTTACTGAAACTGATGTTAGTTAGCGGGAGACACCGTTTCCACCGGCAAACCCAATCCGTCAAGCTGCGGTTTTACCACCGCCGCGTCGCCGACGATCACATAGACGAGGTCGTCGGTGCTGAGCGCCTTTCGCGCCGCCGCGTCGATTTCGGGCGCGGTCATCGCTTCATAGGTTGCGGGCAGCGTTTCGTAATAATTGTCGGGCCGGCCGAACTTGACGATCTGGCGGAGCCCGCCGAGCACATCACCCGAGGTTTCGAAGCTACCCGGCAGTTCGCGAACGCTGCCGTTGATCGTGCGCTCGAGTTCGTCCTTCGTCACGCCCTTGTCGCCAAGAAAGCTCCTGAGATCGCTTTGCAGCTCCTTGATCGAATCGCCCGTACGGTCGGCCTGCACCGGCGCCGCGGCAACCCAGGTCAGCCGATCCTGATCGCCCGAGATCCGGCTGCGCACGCCATAGGACCAGCCCTTGGTTTCGCGCAGATTGGTGTTGAAGCGCGACAGGAAATTGCCGCCGAAGATGTCGTTCGCCGAGCGCAGGATTTCCAGCTTGTCGCCGCCCTTGGCGTCGAGGACCTTGCCGGCGAGAATCACCGACTGCGGCGATTTCGGCCGGTCGAACAGCAGGATGCGCGGTTTGGGCGCCGGGATCGCGATGTCGAAATGCTTGACCGGCTTCGCCGTCGCCGGGGCCTTCCATTGCCCCAGCGTCGCGTCGAGCTGTTTCTTCACTTCGGCGAGCGTCGTATCGCCAACGACGAAGACGCGCGCATTGTCGGGACGAATCCATGTCGCATGAAACGCCGCGAGCTGATCGCGCGTCGCCGCGGTTACCGCTTTCGCATCGCCAAGGCCCGACGGCGGGATACCATAGGGATGGTCGGCGCCATACAGCACCGGCATCAGCACGCGCGAGGCAATGGCGTTCGGGTTGTTGAGTTCGGCCTGGAGCCGGTTGAGCTGCTGCGCGCGGACGCGCTCGAGTTCCTTGCCGTCGAACGCCGGATTGCGGATATAGTCGGCGAGCAGGCCCAGCGACGCGCCGAGATTGGGCTTCAGCGCGAACAGGCTGAACACCGTCTCGTCGGCATTGGCGCTCGCATCGATCTGCGCGCCGAGGCGCTCCTTCGCCTCGGCAAAGGCAATCGAATCGAGGCTCGTCGTGCCTTCGTCCATCAGGCTGAGCATCAGCGACTGGGTGCCGAGCGCGCTGTGCGGGTCGGCGGCATAGCCCGCGTCGAAGCTGACCGCGACATTGACCGTCGGAACCGTCGAGCGGCGCGCGAAGACGACCTCGACCCCATTCTTGAGCTTCGTGCGTTCGATCGCGGGAAAGTCGAGCGCGGTCAGATCGGCGACCGCCGGCAATTGCGACCGGTCGGCGAAGGACGACGCGCCGCCCGTATCGGGGCCGATGTCGCCGAGCGCCTCGTTCCAGTAGCGGTCGGGCTGGATCGGCGCTGTCACCTTGCCGCCCGTCACCGCGCCGCCGCGGTTCTCGCCGCCCTCGGTGCGCTCGCCGGGCGTATAGGTCAGCGAGAAGGCGGGGCGCGACAGCCATTTTTGTGCCACCGCCTTGACCTGTTCGGGGGTTGCCTTCGCCATCCGGTCGAGCTCGACCTTGTAATAGGCGGGATTGTTCGAATAGAGCGCGCCTTCGGCGAGCGTCACCGCCTTGCCGCCAAAGCCGCCGACCGATTCCAGCCCCGAAATCGTTCCCGCCAGATAGCTGGCAGCGGTGCGCTGCAGTTCGTCGGCGGTGGGTCCGCTCGCGAGGAAGCCCGCGATTTCCTCGTCGAGCCGCTTCGCGACCACCGCCGGTTCGACCCCCGGCTTCACATCGGCCTGCACGAGCAGAATGCCGGCATCCTCGAACGGCTGCGCACCTGCCGAAACGCTCACCGCGATCGGGTCCTTGCGCACGAGCGCATTGTCGAGGCGCGACGACGACAGGCCGCCGAGCACGCTCATCGCCATCTGCAGCGGCACCGCTTCGGGATCGTTGAGGCCGGGGATCGCCCACATGCGATAGATGCGCGTCGTCGGGACGAGGTCCTTGACCTCTTTCGCGAGCGGCGCGGGCAGCGACGGGACCGACGTGACGGGCGCCTTCACTTCGGGACCGCGGGGGATGTCGCCGAACCATTCCTGCACCTTGGCTTTCGCCGTGGCGACGTCGACGTCGCCTGCGAGCACGAGCACCGCATTGTTCGGGCCGTAATTGTCGGTGAACC
>NZ_DASWTD010000581.1:0-9665 GCF_036402335.1 Sphingopyxis sp.
GAACATCGGGCTGGGCGGCGTCGTCGAGCACCAAGCCCTGGACCGTCGTGCAGGCAGTATTGTCGTTGGTGAAGGTCGCCGAGAATTTCTTCTTGTCGTTCGTGTACCGGACGCCGAAGGTGAAATCGAGCTTGTCGGTGATGTGGAAGATATTGTGCGTGAACAGCGCCCAATTCTTGCCATTCTGGCGGTAGACGTCGTTGATGCTTCCTTTGTCGCTGATCCCGTCGAGTGCGGTCAGCGCGGAAACGATGTCCGGGCCCGAAGCGCCGTTCGCGGCCGCAAGGGCGGCAAGCCCGGGCACGCCGGGTGCGGCGAACGGCACGACGCATCCGGGGCTGGTCGGCGAATACAGGCCCGCGAGCGGGGTGCCGGTGATGAGGCGGCATGCCGCGAAACGGCCGTAATCTTCACCGAAGCGCAGATTATCGCGCACGCGCAGCTTTTCATTCGCGTAGAAACCGCCGACGAGCCAGTCGAGCTTGCCATCGAACGCTTCGCCCTGAAGGCGCAGTTCCTGCGTGAAGGTGTGG
This sequence comes from Sphingopyxis sp., assembly GCF_036402335.1. Classification (GTDB taxonomy): domain Bacteria; phylum Pseudomonadota; class Alphaproteobacteria; order Sphingomonadales; family Sphingomonadaceae; genus Sphingopyxis. The sequence continues at coordinate 534 of NZ_DASWTD010000581.1, forward strand.
AACTGGCGATAGGCGTCGTCGTCGTCCGCGCGATAGAGGATGTCGACCGCGCCATAATCGACGTCACCCGCCTGGCTCGACCGATATTCGCGGTACGCGGTGATCGAGGTCAGCGTCGCGCCGCCGAAATCATAGTCGATCTGGCCCGAGAAACCATAATCCTTGGTTTTGCCAGCAAAGCTGCGGCCCGGGGTGACCGAAATATCGCGGCTATAGCCCTGATTGAACGCGCCGAGCGGCTGGCCGAGATCGGCGAGCACGCGGATGATGTTGTTCGTCGTCGGCGTCGGCGTGCCCGTGGGGCTCGGCGTGTTCAGGTCGCCGATATAGGGATTGACCGCCGGGCCGACATAGGTCGCCGCGCAGCATTCTTCGTCGCGATAGGTATAGTCGGCGATCAGGCGGACCGACAGCGCGTCGGTCGGCTCGAACAGCAATTGCCCGCGCAGGAAATAGCGGTCGCGGTTGTTGATGTCGCGATCATTGTTCATGTCGTTGTAGAAACCGTCGCGCTTGACCCAGACACCGTCGAGGCGTGCGGCCAGCGTTTCGCCGATCGGGCCGGTGACGCTGCCGCCGAGGCGCCAGTAATCATAATTGCCATAGGTGACTTCGCCGGTGGCGCCGAATTCGAAGCTCGGCTTTTTCGAATAGATGCTGATCAGGCCCGCCGACGAGTTGCGGCCGCCGAGCGTGCCCTGCGGGCCGCGCTGGACTTCGATGCGGTCGATCTCGCCGAGTTCGTTGAGGCCGATGCCCGAACGCGAGCGATAGACGCCGTCGATGAAGACAGGGACCGAGCTTTCGAGGCCGGGGTTGTCGCCGACGGTCCCGATGCCGCGGATACGCGCCGAGCCGTTGGCTTCCGAGCCGGTCGACGAAACGAGGAGCGACGGGGCGACCTGGTTCAGTTGGCGAATGTCGTTCGCGCCGCTGTTCTGCAGCGTTTCGGCGCTGACCGCTGAAATCGCGACCGGAACGTCGGAGAGCAGCTGCGACCGGCCCTGCGCGGTGACAATGATCGGGGTGTTATCGCTGTCGTCGGTCGCGGTGTCGGCCGGGGCGTCAGCCGCGGTGTTCTGGGCAAAGGCCGGAGCGGCGATCGCGGCCATGGCGATCGAGACGCCGAGCGCACTGGTACGCAGAAAACGGGCAGCACGAAGGGAAGATGATTTCATATCGGGCACTCCTCTCAACATTTATTTATTTTTGTTGCCGGCGGAGCATAACTCAATTGCGCGGCCAATCCAGCGGGAGGCCCGTATTTGCGTCGTTTTTGAAAATGTGATGCTTTTTGGCCACAGGCGGAAAAGCGCCTGTTCGACGGGGCTTAGGCCTTGGCAGCCCGGGCGGCGCGGGTTGCCGTAGCGTCATCGCGGATCGGGCTGCGACAGGGAAAGCAGAGCCGCCGTCCGCGCGCGACGAGCATCGCCTGATAGGCGCCGGCAAAATTTTCGGCGATTACTGGGTCATCGGCAGCAAGCCCGCCGGTCAAGCTGCCGAAAGCGGGCAGAATCAAACGTTTGTCGTCGCACGCGAAACAGGGGCGCGAAACCGGGCGCCCGCGGATGTTCAGGCGCAGCTTGGGATGAAAGTGCCCGGAGATTTCGGGCCGCGTCTCGGAACCCAGGCTCTGGTGCCGGAAAACGATGCCGTCGACGAGAAGTTCGTCGGCGACCTCGCCTCCCCACGCGCCGCCCGACAGGCCGTCGTGGTTGCCGGCGATCCACAGCAGCTTTGCCGATGTCGCCTGCCCGCGCAATCGCGCGGCGACCGCGGGAGCGATGCGCTCGGCGGCTCGGCGGTCGTGGAAACAGTCACCAAGGCACCAGATCGCGCGTGCACCCGTTTCGGTAGCCAGCGCCGCGAGCCGGTCGAGCGTGTCATGACTGTCATACGGCGGCAAGGGCTGGCCGAGCGCGGCGAACCAGCTTGCCTTTTCGAGATGCAGGTCGGCGACGATCAGCGCGCCGTGCCGTGGCCAGAACAGCGCGCGGTCGGTGAGCATCCGGAATTGCTGGCCTGCAAAGACAAAGTTCGGCGTAGGGGACATGGCGCCGCTATGCAGGTGCGCCGGCCTATGGGCAAGCGGCCATCCCGTCCTTTGTCCCGCGTCTTTGACAGCCTGGCCGGCGTTCGGGGCAGGCCTCGCCGCGCTGCGGGTCAAACGGGATGATGGCTACACGCCCCGGTTCGCATAGTTTGCGGCGAAGCGCTGTCCGGTCTGACGCTGCGCGGCGTCGGGCAGGTCGAAGACGACGCGCTTGTTCGGGAAATCGATCTCGACGCGGTCGAACAGCGACAGACTGTCCATGCCGATGAGCAGCGCGGGGCGTTCGACCAGACCCAGCGCCCGGAAAGCCTGGCTGTCGGCAAAGCTGACCGGCAGGTCGTTGACGTCCATTCCGTTGATGACGATCCGTTTGATCGCGGTGCGCGTCGCCGGCACCGCTTCGCCCGTCACCGCACCCAGCACGGTCGGGGTGAAGGGCAAGCGGTTCTGGCGGCTTTTTGCGACCATTTCCTGCAGGGCCAGATTGCCGACGCTGGTTTGGGCGCCCGTATCCACAATGACGTCGACCCGCCTTCCGTCGAGCCGCGCATCGGACAGGATCAGTCGCCCCGCCATGTTGCGGGCGGTAACGACGATCGCGTCATCGTCGCGAATGAGCGGGCGCGCGCGCTTCCGCGTTTCGAGGATTGACATGCTTTCCTTGCGGAAATCGATGAGGATGCGGCGATTTTCGAGCATGTCGACGCCGATCAGGCCGGCGGCACCGATATGGCGGCCGGAAAAAGCGGGCGCATCGACCGACGCCATATGCAGGTCGGACATTTGCAGCGCGGCGACGCGAAAGCTGGGCACCATCGTCGACCCGCCGATCGTCGCGAGCCGCAGTTTCGCGCCCTCGACCAGCCCCAGTCGCTCGGCGAGTTCGCGTGCGATCACCGTCCGCTCGGCGCCGGTGTCGACGAGGAAGGAGAAGGGACCCTTGCCCCCGACCATCACCTTTACCGACATGCGCCGTGTCGCGTCGAGGTCGAAGGGCTGGATGAACGGCGTGACCGTCACCGGCGGGGTGAGCACCTCGCTGGCGGGGGGAGGCGCGGCGGCGGGCGTCGCGGGCGGATGATCGGGCGCCGGCGTCGCGCCGAGCAGCGCGGGGGCGGCGAGCAGCAGCGCCAATGGGACGGACCGCCTAGTGGCTTGGGTCATCGCTGGCATCCTCTTCCTCTTTGCTTCCAATTCTACGCCTCTCGGGGGTTCGCCGCAAGCGGCATGCCGGTGAACGTCTCAATCGTGCGGCCCGGCGTACATTGCCTCTGCGGCAAGGCTGTCGGCGAGTTCGCCGAGCAGCGCGTCGTCGAGATCGGCCGCCGCGACATTTTCGCGCCCGATCAGCACGAGCACGGGAATCGCGAGCGGGCTGATCCGGTCGAGTTTCTTGTGCAGCATCGTCCCCGCCGCTCGGTCAAGGAGGTCGCCGAGCCGCGCGACATCGGTCAGCCGCTCGCGCGCGTCGGCCCAGGCGGCTTCGAGCAGCAGATGGTCGGGCTCGTATTTCCTGAGCACGTCGAAGATCAGGTCGGTCGAAAAGGTCACCTGCTTGCCTGTCTTGCGTTTGCCCGGATGCTGGCGCTCGATGAGCCCGCCGATAATCGCGACCTCGCGGAAAGCGCGTTTCAGGAGGTGTGACCGTTCGACCCATTCGACGAACTCTTCGGACAGGATCTCGGCATCGAACAGATTCTGCGGGTGCATCACGGGCCGCAGCGACCAGATCGCGATCGCATAGTCCGAGGCGACGAAACCCAAGGGCTGTAGCCCGGCGCGTTCCATCCGCTTGGTGATCAGCATGCCGAGCGACTGGTGCGCGTTCCATCCCTCGAACGGGTAACAGACGAGATAGTGGTTCCCCTCGTGCGGGAATGTCTCGACGAGCAGCTCGCCGGGGCGGGGCAGCGCCGAGCGCAGCGCCTGCATCTCGAGCCAGAAGCGGACATCTTCGGGAAAGCGCTGCCAGCTCGCCGGATTGGCAAGGAAGGTCCGCACCCGGTCGGCGAGCCGCGTCGAGATCGCAAGCCGCGCGCCCATATAGCTCGGAATCCGGGCAGGGCGCGTCGTTGCGCGGACGATCAGGTCGGTATCGCGGATCGCCTCGACCTCGAGGCTGAGCCCGGCGAAGGCGAAGGTGTCGCCGGGGGTCAGCGTGCTCGCGAAATATTCCTCGACCTTGCCGAGCCGCCGCCCGTTCCTGAAGCGTACGTCGGCCATCGGCGCCTCGACGATGATCCCGGCGTTGAGCCGGTGCTGCGCGGCGAGGCGCGGATGCGCGATCCGCCAGCGCCCCTGCCCGTCGGGCGCGAGGCGGCGAAACCGGTCGTAGCTTTTGAGCGCGTAGCCGCCGTCGCGCACGAAACCAAGCAGCCGCGCGAAGATGCCGGCGTCGATCCAGCGGTAGGACGCGGCGGTGCGGATTTCGGCGAGCAGCTCGACTTCGTTGAACGGCGCCGCGCAGGCGAGAGCCATCACATGCTGCGCGAGCACGTCGAGCGCGCCGGGGCGAAAACGGTCGGCGTCGCGTTCGCCCGCCTCGACCGCGTCGAGTGCGGCGCGCGCCTCCAGATATTCGAAACGGTTGCCCGGTACGATCAGCGCCTTGCTCGGCTCGTCGAGCCGGTGGTTCGCGCGGCCGATGCGCTGGAGCAGCCGCGACGATCCCTTGGGCGCTCCCATCTGGATCACGCAATCGACGTCGCCCCAGTCGAGCCCGAGATCGAGGCTCGCCGTCGCGACGAGCGCGCGCAGCCGCCCTTCGGCCATTGCGGTTTCGGCGCGCTGACGCGCTTCGCGGTCGAGGCTGCCGTGGTGGATCGCGATCGGCAGGCTGCGGTCGTTGACTTTCCAAAGCTCCTGAAAGATCAGCTCGGCAAGGCCGCGCGTGTTGCAGAAGATGATCGTGGTGCGGTTCTTCGCAATCTCTTCCATCACCTGATGCACTGCATAGCGTCCCGAATGTCCAGCCCACGGCACGGCACCCTCGGGCAGCAATATCCCGATATCGGGCTCGGCGCCGGGTTCGCCCTCGACCAGCGTCACGGCCTCCGCGCCGGCATCGGGCGCGAGCCAGCCCGCATATTGCGCCGGATCGGCGATCGTGGCCGACAGTCCGACGCGGCGGAGGCCGGGAGCGATCTGTTGCAGCCGCGCCATCGCAAGCGACAGCAAATCGCCGCGCTTGCCCGGCGCAAAGGCGTGGATCTCGTCAATCACGACGGTCTTCAACTCGGCGAACATCGTGAAGCTGTCGGGGTACGACAGCAGCAGCGACAGCGATTCCGGCGTCGTCAGCAATATGTTCGGCGGCCGGCTGCGTTGGCGTGCCTTCTTGTCCGAACTGGTGTCACCGCTGCGGCTCTCGACGCTGATATCGAGGTCCATTTCGGCGATCGGACCGAGGAGGTTGCGTTCGACGTCGGCGGCGAGCGCCTTCAGCGGCGAGACATACAGGGTATGCAGCCGGTCGGTCGGATGCCGGTACAGGTCGACCAGCGTTGGCAGGAACCCTGACAATGTCTTGCCCGCGCCCGTTGCTGCGACAAGCAGCGCATGCTCGCCGCGCGCGCCTGCGCCGAGCATATCGGCCTGATGTCGCCGCAGCCGCCATCCGCGCGCGGTGAACCAGTCGGCAAAGGGGGCGGGGAGAGGCATGGCATGAACTTGGGGCGAGTGAGGGATGCACGCAATGCTTCTCTCATCGACAGCAATCGACCGGGAGTTGCCGATAGGGATGTGCACCCCGGCGAAAGCCGGGGCCCGGAATTCTAACGCGAACTTGGCGTGTTGCCGCATGGGCCCCGGCCTTCGTCGGGGTGCACAAAAGGGCAACTCGCCACCCAAAACGACGCCCGCCGTAATCGTATATAAAATCTGATCTTGCCCTCGCCCCCCCTTGCCGCGAGAACGGCTTCCTTTTTGAGGGATCTGAATCGATGCGTCGTCGCACACTCCTTGCCGCCGTCCCTGCCGCTGCGCTGTTGCCCACGCTGGGCTCCGCGCAGGACGGCAAACCGAAAGCAGCGCCCAAAACGGGTGGCGCGGGCGCACTGCCGCCGGTGTGGGAGCCGGGAGCCGACCGGTTCGTGCGCCCCGACGTTCAGGGCGGCGACCGGCCGGTAGGTGCGAGCTTCGCGTCGCGCACTGCGGCCTATGGGCTGAGCGGCGCGGCGGGGACCGCGCATCCGCTCGCGACGCAGGCGGGGATCGACATCCTGAAGCGCGGCGGGTCGGCGGTCGACGCGGCGATCGCGATCAACGCGTGCCTCGGGCTGCTCGAACCGACCGCGAACGGCATCGGCGGCGACGTTTATGCGATGATCTGGGACCCGAAGACGAAGAAGCTCGCGGGGCTTGCCGGGTCGGGGAAGAGCCCGCGCGGGCTCGACCTCGCGACGGTGCGCAGCCGCGCCAAGGGCGGAACCTTGCCCGCCTATGGCGCGATCAGCGTGTCGGTGCCGGGCGCGGTCGACGGATGGTGGGCGATGCACCAGCGCTACGGCAAACTGCCGTGGAAGGAGCTGTTCGAGCCCGTCATCGCGCATGCCGAGGCGGGCGCGCCGGTGCCCGACATGATCGCTTATTATATCCGCCGCGCGCTCGCCAATTTCCGCCAGCCGGGGCGCGGGATCGAGGAAATCGACAATGCGATGCGCACCTGGGGCGTCAACGACGGCAAGGGGCCGAATGCGGGGCAGGTGTTCCGCAATCCCGACCTCGCGCGCACCTTCCGCCTGATCGCCGAGGGCGGCCGCGACGCCTTTTACACCGGCGAGATCGCGCGCACGATCGACAGTTATTTCAAGCGGATCGGCGGCTGGCTGCGCTATGAGGATCTCGCCGCGCACAAGAGCGAATGGATCGAGCCGCACAAGACCGGCTATCGCGGCACTGACGTCTATGCGCTCGGCGCGAATACGCAGGGCATCGCGACCTTGCAGATGCTCAACATCCTCGAAAATTTTGACCTCAGGGGCGGGGGCTTCCAGTCGGCGCTGTCGATCCATTTGCAGGCCGAAGCCAAGCGCCTCGCCTATGAGGACCGTGCGCGCTATTACGCCGATCCGCACTTCGCCAAGGTGCCGGTCGAGTGGCTGGTCTCGAAGGATTATGCCGCCGAACGCGCCAAGCTGATCCGCCCCGACCGCCTGCTGTCGCCGGTGCATCCGGGGCAGGCGCCGAGCCGCGGCGACACCACCTATTTCAGCTGCGCCGACAAGGACGGCATGATGGTGTCGATGATCCAGTCGAACTTCCGCGGCATGGGGTCGGGGCTGGTCGCCGACGGGCTCGGTTTCATGTTCCAGGACCGCGGGCAATTGTTCAGCCTTCAGGACGGCCATCCCAACATCTATGCGCCGGGCAAGCGGCCGTTCCAGACGATCATCCCGGGCTTTGCCGCACGCGGCGACGTGCCGTGGATGAGCTTCGGCGTGATGGGCGGTGACATGCAGCCGCAGGGGCAGGCGCAGATCGTCGTGGGCCGCGTCGATTACGGGCTGGAGATCCAGGCCGCGGGCGATTCCCCACGCTGGCATCATGAGGGCTCATCCGAAACGATGGGCGAGGATTCGCCCGACGACGGCATCAACGGCGTATTGCGGCTGGAGACCGGCGTGCCCGAGGCGACGCGGCGGCAGCTCGCCGACATCGGCTGGACATTGGGCGAATCCGACGGCGGCTTCGGGCGCTACCAATGCGTCGAACACCGCATGGACGGCGACACGCGCGTTTATGCGGCGGCGAGCGAAATGCGCGCCGACGGGTGTGCGCTGGCCTATTGAGCCGGGCGCCGAGTTCGGGGAACGGCGGTTCCCGGCGCCGCGTTGTTTCCCGGGGCGACACAGGAAGGAGACTGCCATGAGCGAACTGACCGTCTGGACCTATGACTGGGTTCCCGAAGGGCCACGCGGTTTCGTGCGCGACCTTCGGCTACGGTGGGCATGCGAGGAAGCGGGGCTCGATTATGCCGTCGGGACGGTTGCGTTCGATGGCCGCGAGACCAACCACCTCGCGCAGCAACCCTTCGGGCAGGTGCCGTTCCTGACCGACGGCCGCCTCGAGATGTTCGAAAGCTGCGCGGGGCTGCTGCATCTGGCCCGGAAAAGCGAAACCCTGATGCCGCGTGATCCGGTGGAGGAAACCGAAACGGTGCAGTGGACGATCGCCGCTATCAACTCGATCGAGATCGTCACCCTGCCATGGTGGTTCCTGAAGGTAACCGGCGGCGGTGATGATAATCTGACCGGTTGGGTGGGCAAGCGTCTCGACCAGATGGAACGTGTCCTGGCCGAACAGGAATGGCTCGCTGCCGACCGCTTCACCGTCGCGGACCTGTTGATGGCCGACGTCCTGCGGGTTCCCCTGATCCGCTCGTTCGGCGACCGGCCGGCAAGCGAGGCCTATGTCGCGCGCGTCACCGATCGTCCCGCCTTCGCAAAGGCCCGCGCCGACCAGATGGCGCATTTCGAGGCGGCGGACCGGCGGCGTTGACCGATGCACGGGTGCCCGCCGCCCCGGATTGCCTGCTAATATTCGACGATGATCCGGATCTTGTCGGGGCTGACACCGACGGCGCGAGCGATCTGTTCGCGGCTGCGGTCGATCTGCTCCTGCATTCCCTGAATTCCTTCAGGCGCTGCGTCGTCGAGCAGCGCCGCCGTCTGCACGCCCAATATGGCGGCGAGCTTTGCCATCCGGCCACGCTTGGGGCGCGCCCGGCCCTTTTCCCAGCTCGAGACCGATGGCGCGCCGACGCCCATGCGTTCGGCGACCTCGGCTTGGTTGAGCCCCGCATTCGTTCGGAGCCGCTGCAGGCGGACGCCGAAGGCTTCGTCGATCACCGGAGCCGCGCGATCCTCGTCGACGCCGGGAGCCGGGGGGATGGCGTTCGCCGGTTCGGGCGTCGGGGCGACGGCGCTTTTGAGTTCCACCGCGCTCAGCGTTGCCGGCGATACCGGGCCCTCGAACCGGCATCCGAAAAGCCGTCCGCTCGTCCAGATGACGACCGCCGTTATATCGCCGGCGTGTGGAAGCTCGATTTCGATCCGGTCGCCGGCCGCCAGTTTGACGTC
>NZ_DASWTD010000582.1:0-8547 GCF_036402335.1 Sphingopyxis sp.
GGCGGCCGGTGTGGAAGATCGCCGGTCTGGATGCGCCGCGCGCGCTGCTGACCACCGTGACCATCGGCGCCGACGATCCCTCGGCGATCGCGGCGCGGGCCGGCGATGCCTGCCGCGAGGCGCGGGCGATCAAGCTCAAGCTGACCGGCGACGGCGCCGACGGCGAGCGCGTCCGCGCGCTCCGCGACGCCCGGCCCGATGCGTGGATCGGGGTCGACGCCAACCAGAGCCTTGGTCCCGATGGCCTCTCCGACCTGCTGCCCGTCTTCGTCGCTGCGCGCGTTGCGCTCGTCGAACAGCCCGGCCCGATCGGGCGCGAGGATGCGTTTCGCGGGTTCGCCAGTCCGATCCCGCTCGCGGCAGACGAGTCGGCCCAGACCGGGGATGATCTCGATCGTCTTGTCGGTCTCTTCGACGCGATCAATATCAAACTCGACAAATGCGGGGGCCTGACGGCCGCGCTCGCGATGGCCGAGGCGGCCCGGGTGCGCGGATTCTCCGTGATGGTGGGCAATATGGGCGGAACGTCGCTTTCAACCGCCCCCGCTTTCCTCGCCGGACAGGGCTGCGATTTCGTCGATCTCGACGGGCCCGTTCATCTCGACCGCGACCGGGACCCTTCCGTGCGGTATCGCGACGGACGGCTCGACATCCCGCCGGGCGTCTGGGGATGGTCCGCATGACCCGGTCCCGGGCGCCGGTCGCCGGCGAGGCGGGCGACTGGTTCGGACAGCCGCGCGGGCTGACCGTCCTCTTTCTGACCGAAATGTGGAGCCAGTTTTCCTTTTTCGGAATGCGGGCGCTGCTCGTCCTTTACGCTACCAAGCATCTGAAATTCGCGCAGGCCGACGCATCGTGGATCTACGGCCTCTACGCCGCCGCGGTCTACATCACGCCGGTTTTCGGCGGTCTCGTTTCGGATCGCTGGCTCGGGCGCCGCAACGCCGTGATGATCGGGGGCCTCATCATGGCTCTCGGTCATATCTTCATGGCCTTCGAGAATCTGTTCCTGGTGGCGCTCGCCACGATTGCGCTCGGCAACGGTCTTTTCCTGCCGGGCCTGCCTGCCCAGATCGACAGTCTCTACCCGGCAGACGACCCCCGGCGCAAATCGGCATACAGCATCTATTATATGGGGATCAACGTCGGCGCCTTCGCGGCCCCGCTCGTCATCGGCACCGTTGGCGAACTCTACGGTTTCCACCGGGGGTTCGGCATCGCCGCCGTTGGCATGTTCATCGGCATGGCGGTCTATGCGGTCGGCGGACGCTACCTGCCGCGCGAAAGGGCCCGCGGCGTGGTCGCCGCGAGCGCGTTGCCGACCGCTGGGCCGCCGCGGCGCAGCCTCGGATCGCAGCTCGCGCTGCTCGCCGGCATCGCGGCGGTGATCGTGATCTTTCGCGGAGCCTACGAGCAGATCGGCAACACCATGACCCTGTGGGCCGACAGCGAGGTCGACCGCTCGGCAGGCGGCGGTCTCGTGATCCCGGTAACCTGGTTCCTCGCGCTCAACTCGCTCATCGTCATCTCGCTCTCACCCTGGCTCGTCAGGCGTTGGAACCGCCGCATTGAGGCGGGCCGCGAATTGTCGACGATGAGCAAGATGGCCATCGGAGCCGCGCTTGTCGGCCTTTCCTTCTTCCTGCTTTCGGCGGTGGCGGGAAGTTCCGGTGCGGCTCAGGTGTCGTGGGTCTGGCTTGTGCTGTTCATGGCGCTGCTGACCGTCGGCGAACTCTATATCCTCCCCGTCGGGGTCGGTCTCTTCGCGCGGCTTGCGCCCGCAAATCTCGCGGCGACGACGATCGCGCTTTGGTATTCCGCCGGCTTCTTCGGGAATCTGTTCGCCGGCTGGATCGGTACGCTGTGGCAGCCGCTTGGCACCGAAGCTTTCTTCGCCGTCGCCGGGGCGATCGGCGTCACGTCGGCGCTGCTTCTGAAATTGTTCGACCGGACCGTCCGGTTGCGGGAAGACGAGACCGCACATCCGGTCGGGGCGGGCACCGGCGCGGCCATATCGGAAGGGAAAAGCGCATGAACCGTATGAAGCCTTCGTTCGCAATGCTGATCGCGCTGGCTGCCGTCGGAGCCCCGGCCCAAGCTTTCGCGAAACAGCGAGAGGCGCGGCCCGTCGAAGCCCGCGCAGGTATCGCCGCCGGAAGAATCGATGCCACGGTATCGCGCGCGATGGCCGCGTTCGACGTTCCGGGGATGGCCGTCGCGATCGTGAAGGATGGCAAGCTCGTCCATGCGAAGGGATATGGCGTGCGCGAGGCCGGCAAGGCCGAGCCTGTCACGCCCGACACGATCTTCCAGATCGGATCGAACACCAAGGCCTTCACCGCTGCGGCGCTGGCGATCCTCGTCGACGAAGGCAAGCTGAAATGGGACGACAGGGTTATCGACCATCTGCCCGATTTCCGGATGTACGACCCCTATGTCACGCGCGAGTTCACGATCCGCGATCTTCTGACCCACCGCAGTGGCCTCGGCCCGGGCGCCGGCGACCTCATGTTCGTGCCCGCGACCGACATGTCGCGCACCGAGATCATGCGGGGCCTCCGGCACTTGCGGCCGGTGTCGAGTTTCCGGTCGCAATATGACTATGACAATCTCCTCTATGTCGTCGCCGGCGAAGTCGTCGCGTCGGCCTCGGGGCGCTCGTGGGAGGATTTCATCGAGACTCGCATCATGGCTCCCCTCGGGATGACGCGATGCACCGCCAGCCTCGGCCGCGTGCGCGACCGCTCCGACGTCGCGTCGCCGCATGTCGTGATCGACGGCAAGGCGAAGCCCGTCGCCGCGGTCAACATGGACGTCATCGGTTCTGCCGGTACGATCAACTGCAGCCTCGCGGACATGACCAGATGGCTGTCGACCCAGCTCGGCGAGGGCAGGGGGCCCGGCGGTTTGCGGCTCTTTTCGCCCGAACGCAGCGCCGAAATGTGGACGATGAACGTCGTGACGCCGCCGAGCCCCGCGCTCGACGGGCTCCTGCGCACGCATTTTTCGGGCTATGCGCTCGGTTGGGGCGTGAGTGACAGCTTCGGCTTCAAGCGCGTCGCCCATACCGGCGGCGTCATTGGAACCGTCACTTCGGTCGCGATGATCCCGGAGCTCAAACTCGGGGTCCTTGTGTTCACCAACCAGGAATCGGGTGCGGCGATGCAGGCGGTAAGCAACCAGATCCTCGACGCCTATATCGGCGCGCCGCAGCGCGACTGGGTCGAGATCGCCTCGGCCTATGCGGCCGGCAAGGCAGCCGAGGCGGACGCGACCGAAAAGGATGTCGCGGCGCGGCTCGCTGCCGCAGCGGCCCCGACTCTTCCTCTCGATGCCTATGCGGGAACCTTTCGCGACCCCTGGCGCGGCGACGCCGTCGTTCGTCGCGAAGGTGGCAGGCTCATATTGAAAATCAGCCGGACGGCCTCGCTCGAGGCGGAGCTTCAACCCTATAGCGGCAATATCTTCGTGGCGCGATGGGTCGATCGCAGCATCAACGCCGATGCGTTCGTGCGGTTCGAGCAGGGCTTCGATGGCAGCGTCAGCGGCATGAAGCTGCAGGCCATTTCCCCCGCGACCGATTTCAGCTTCGATTTCCAGGATCTCGCGTTCGAGCGTATCTAGACCGCCGGGCCGCGCAGGGGCGATCGCGCGATCGCCCCTGCGCGGAGTGCCTTGTCACAGGACCGGGTCCGGAAGCGGAGGGCCGCGACCACCCGCATGGGTGCCGTTGCTGCCACCTTTTTCCGGCCGGGTACCGCTCGTCCGGGATAAGCGCGTCGGTGAGTGAAGGAGCGACGATGGCGGCGAAGGCATTTCAGATCAGTATCACCGACTCGGCGCTGGAGGATTTGCGAACGCGCCTCGAAGCCGTCCGATGGCCCGCATCCTACGATCCGCAAAGCTGGGAAGACGGCGCCAGCCTCGCGTTCATGAAGCGGCTTGTCGACCATTGGCTCCATCGCTTCGACTGGCGGTTCCACGAGCGCCGGCTCAACCGGTTCCCGCACTACAAGATGACGGTCGACGGACAGGAAATCCATTTCATTCATCAGCCGGGCCGGGGGCCGTCACCTATGCCGATCGTCGTCACGCATGGCTGGCCGGGTTCTTTCGCCGAAATGGAACAGCTGATCCCGCGTCTCGCCGACCCGGGCGCCTTCGGCGGAAATCCGGCCGATGCCTTTGATGTCGTCGTGCCGTCCCTGCCGGGATATGGATTCAGTCCCGCGCCAGCGCACCCCGGCGTCGGTTCGCGCGAAATCGCGCATCTGTGGCGCGGGCTCATGGCGGGGCTCGGCTACGACCGGTTCGCTGCGCAAGGCGGCGATATAGGCGCGGGCGTTTCGGTTTGGCTCGCCCGCCTGTTTCCCGGTGCGGTGTCGGGCATCCATCTGAACTACATTCCCGGAAGCTATCGACCGCCCCTGCACGCCGGCGCGCCTGCGACCACCCCCGACGAGGAGGCTTTTCTGGATACCGGTGCGAGCTGGTCGGCTCGGGAGGGCGCCTATGCGGCGCTCCATGCAACGAAACCGCAGACATTATCCTTCCAGCTCACCGACTCGCCCGTCGGACTTGCCGCGTGGATCGCCGAGAAGTTCCGCGCGTGGAGCGATTGCAAGGGCGATCTCGAGAGCGTCATTTCGATGGAAACGCTCCTGACCGACATTTCGATCTACTGGTTCAGCCAAAGTCTGACGGCCTCGCTCGGGCTCTATAAGGAGAATCGCCACCGCCCACTGGTATTCGAACCCGGCGAGAGGGTGACGGTGCCGCTCGGGGTCGCGCTGTTCCCGTGCGAACTGCCGATGCCGCCCCGACCATGGGTCGAGCGGGTCTTCGAAGTAAGGCGGTGGACCTCGATGCCCGACGGAGGCCATTTTGCGGCACACGAGCAGCCTGACCTTCTGGCTGGCGATATCCGCGCGTTCTTTCGCCCGTTGCGTTCAGAGCGGCTCCGATAAATTTGCTTGAAATGCAAAATCTAACCCAATATTGCGATTTAAGCAATTTTGAGGTGAGCAGATGCAGATTTCGGCCCGGAAGAAACATATCGCACTCAGCCAGCCCTTCCGGGTTGCCTTCGGGACGATCGCCGGGCTCGACGTCGTCGAGGTCGAGGTGCGCGACGGCGATGTCGTCGGCCGGGGCGAATGTTGTCCGATGGATATCTACGGGCAGACCGCCGATGCGACCCTCGCCGAAATCAGTGCCGTCGCGTCGAGAATCGAGAACGGTGCGCTCGACCGGCTCGGTCTTCAGCATGCCATGCCTGCCCGGTCCGCGCGCAACGCGCTCGACTGCGCGCTCTGGGATCTCGAGGCGAAGCGGTCGGGTCGCTCGGTCTGGGACGTCGCGGGCTTTGCTGCGCCCGAGACGATCGCCTCCGACGTCACCATCGGTATCATGTCGCCCGGGGAAACCGCGAAATTCGCGGCGACCCTCGGCGACGCGCCGATGATCAAGCTGAAGCTCGGCGGCGAGGCCGATCTCGAATGCCTCGCTGCGGTCCGCTCGGTCCTTCCCGACGTGCCGCTGTTCGTCGACGTCAACGCCGGGTGGACGATCGAGCGACTGAACGCGTTTGCGCCGCGTCTTGCCGAGGCCGGGGTATTCATGATCGAGCAGCCGCTTGCGGCGGAAGAGGATCATCTTCTCGACGGTTATAACCGCGCGGTGCCGCTCTGCGCCGACGAATCCTGCCACGACCGCTCCGACCTTGACCGGCTCGCGGGGCGCTACGACTATGTGAATATCAAGCTCGACAAGACCGGGGGGCTGACCGAGGCTCTGGCACTCGCCGAAACCGCGCGTTCGCGGGGGTTCCGCCTCATGGTCGGTTGCATGCTCGGCTCCGGCCTCGCGATCGCTCCCGCCTTCGTCGTCGCCTCCCTGTGCGAAGTCGTCGACCTCGACGTGCCGCTGATCGTCCGGAACCCCGCCGATGCGGGCGTGCGCCACGATGGCCGCCGGCTGCACCGTTTTGCCGCCGAACTTTGGGGCTGAGGCGACGCGCAGCTCGTATCTAGCCAAGGTGCAAGGCAGCGACTAACAGATCATGATGGGCATCGTCAAAGAAGGGGGCTTGCGGGGCAGGGAGGTGCCGGACTCGATCGGTGCCGTCGTCCGCTCGATCCGCAAGCGCAGGAAGATGACGCTCGAGCGGCTCTCGGAGCTGACCGGGATATCGGTGTCGTCGCTCTCGCGCATCGAGAATACGCAGCTCGGCTTGACGATCGAGAAGGTCGACCTGCTGGCGAAAGCGCTCGACATCGCGCCCGAGGACCTGGTCGCCCGCAACCCGGATGTCGCCGACCGGACGGTAGCTGCGCCTCGAGGCAGGGCCAAGGAACTGCGGCGCCTTACCGTCGACCGCGAGCGCGACCGCGGCAGCAAGGCCAATGCCTATCGCGAGCTCAATGTAAAATATCTGTTCGGTCAGGATAGCGACCGTGCGCTCGACTGCATGCAGGTCACGATCGATGCGATCAGCGTCTGGGACTCGGAGTTCGTCCGGCATCCCGGCGAAAAGATCATCTACGTCCTGCGCGGCGATGCGGTCATTTACTGCGAAGGCCATGCACCGCTCATTCTGGAAACGGGCGACGCGCTCTTCATGGACGGGCATATGTGGCACAGCACGGTCGCCGTACATGGTCGCCCCGCCGAACTGCTCGTGACCTATTATCATGGACCCGAGGCCCGACAGGGTATTTTCGAGGCGCAGGTCTTCACGCCCCAAAGCTGGGCTGCTCTCCAGGCAAGCTGATCCAATTTCTTAATGACGCGCGCGCGATCTGCGCCGAGGGATCGATACGCCTAAGTTCAAAATTTGCTTGAAATGCAATTTTGAAACAACTATTGCATATAGTGCAAGTTTTTTGGGCGGGACGGGCGCATGGGAGGCCAGTGCGACATTGTCGTGATCGGAGCCGGCATCGCGGGAGCGAGTGTCGCGGCCGAGCTTTCGTCCGACTATAAAGTCCTGCTCGTCGAGCAGGAGGCGCGCCCCGGAATGCATACGACCGGCCGCTCCGCGGCATTGCACTCCGAGGTCTATGGCAATGAGGCCGTGCGCGCTCTGACGCGCGCGAGCCGGGATTTTTCGCTCGGCGGCCGCGACGGCCGGATATTCGCGCGCCCGCGCGGTTGTCTCCATCTTGCAACTTTTGAACAGTGCGGCCGGCTCGCGCGCCTTTCGGGCGAACCGGGCATGGCCGGAGCGGCGGAACTCGTCGAAGGCGCCGCGCTGCGCGCGCGCATTCCGCTGCTGCGCGACAATTGTGCCGCGGCGCTCGACGAGCGGCACGCCTATGATCTCGATGTCGACGCGATCCACCAATATTATCTCGCGATGCTCCGCGCCAACGGCGGCGTGCTCCGGGCCTCGAGCCGCGTCGAGACGATCGAGGCGATGGGCGGCGGATGGACGCTGGTCGCGGGCGGCGCCGAGATCCGTGCAGGAGTGATCGTCAACGCTGCGGGCGCATGGGGTGACGAGGTCGCTTGCCTCGCGGGTGTCGAGCCGCTCGGACTCCAGGCCCGTCGCCGCACGGCGATCGTCGTCGATGCGCCGGAGGGCGTGGATGTATCGGGCTGGCCGGCGGTCATCGATGTCGACGAGCGCTATTATTTCAAGCCGGAGGGCGGGCGTATCCTGATGTCCCCCGCCGACGAGACGCCGTCCTTGCCGTGCGACGCCTTCGCGGAAGAACTCGATATCGCGCTCGCGATCGACCGCGTGCAGGAGGTGGCCGATATCCCGGTGCGCCGCGTGCCACACAGCTGGGCGGGCCTGCGCACCTTCGCGCCTGACCGGACGCCCGTCGCCGGTTTCGACGCCGCGGCACCCGGCTTCTTCTGGCTCGTCGGCCAGGGTGGCTACGGCATCCAGACCGCGCCGGCGCTCGCCCGCATGGCAGCCGCGCTCGTACGCGGTACGCCACTGCCTGAAGATATCGCGGCGCACGGGGTCGATCCGGCCACCTGCGCTCCCGGCCGCCTGCGCAGGGCGGCCGATACCGATCAACACCAGGCGGCGGTCGTTGCAGCCGCCGGTCTATAAAGAAGGGGATTATCGATGACGGCATATTCGACGGGGGTATCGCGATGGCTTCTCGCGGCGGGAACAGCGCTCTCGCTGGTCGCTCCGGCCGCGGCGCAGGAAGGCGATCCGGCCGCCGCCGGCGAAGCCTATCCGGGCGAGATCGTCGTCACCGCGCAGAAGCGTGCCGAGCGTCTGATCGATACGCCGCAATCGATCTCGGCGCTGTCATCCGACGACCTGTCGAAGATCGCTGCGAAGCAGTTCGTCGATTTCGCCAATACGGTCCCGGGGCTCCAATATACGTCGCAGGGCGCGGGGACGTCGCAGGTCAGCCTGCGCGGGGTGACCAGCGGGGCCGACGTGTCATCTACGGTCGGCGTCTATGTCGACGAGGTTCCCTACGGCTCGAGTTCGGCCTTCGCCAACGGCGCGCGGCGTGCGCTCGACGTCGGCCTTTTCGACATCGACCGGGTCGAGGTGCTGCGCGGCCCGCAGGG
>NZ_DASWTD010000583.1:0-2139 GCF_036402335.1 Sphingopyxis sp.
TTCCCGTCGCGGGACGGCCGATGATTGCGCATGTGCTGGAAAGCGCCGCGGATAGCGACGCGAAGCAGGTGTTTGTTTCAACCCATCATGCCGCGCTGCTTGCCGACCTCAACGATCCGGTGACCGATTTATTGGGCAAGCGCCTGATCGTCGTGCCCGCGGCCGACAATCTGGCGGATTCGGTTATTGCCGTGGCGGGTGTGGCGAGCTTTCCGTTGCTGATCACGACCGCTGACAATTGCCTGCTGACGCCCGAAACGATCGCCGAGATCGAGACCGAGGCCGAGCGGCTCGGCGTCGAAGCGGGGGTCGCGCTCGCCCGGCGCGAAGACGTGCTCGCGGTGCATCCCGAAGGACAGCGCCGTTTTTACGAGTTTTCGGACGTAGCTGTGTCGAACTGCAATGCCTACTGGATCGCTCATCCGAACGCGCTGCGTGCGGCGGAGGCGTTCCGGGGCGGCGGCCAGTTCGTCAAAAAGCCGTTCCGGGTGATGCGGGCCTTCGGGCTGGTCAACCTGCTGCGTTTCCGGTTCGGTCTGGGGCCGATCCATCACATCTTCGCGCGCATTTCGCGTCATCTGAAAGTCGAAGTCGCCCCGCTGCTGGTCAGCAACGGGGCGACGGCGATCGATGTCGACAATGAGCGCTCGCTGGCCGCGACCGAGGCGCTGATGAAGCGCCCCGATATCGTCAATCCGCGACCCAGTTCCCGTGGAATCCCGGCGGAACCCGGTGCGGCAGGTGAACGACAGCTTGCGGTGACCCCGTAAAATCATCGGCGTTGAGGATGACGAGCGCGGTCGTCTCGTCGTTCATGTTCACCACCAGCCCGATCAGCCAGCCATCGTCCTCGGCGCCGCTTTCGCTGCGCGGGACAAAGACGAACTCGCCGGGGTGCCGGCCGGGGCCGAAATCGTGGATCGCGGTCGAGCCTTCGCCCAAGTCGTGCTTGAACAGCCGCGTTTCGGCGAGCGCCCATTCGGCCGATTTCCCGTCGGGGATCGCGATCGTGTAGGCGTAGCGATAGGGCTGCGTGGTCAACCGTTCATCATAGCGCGGGAATTCCTGTGCGTGATCGTGGATGACGGTGCGGATCGTCGTCCCGGCGGCCGGATCGATCGTCCAGCGTTCCATCCGCGACTTTTCGCTGTCGGGCCCGCGCTTCGATTGCGCGAACATCGTTTCGTGCGCGACGACGTCGACGATGACCTTGCCGTCGCCGGTTTCATAGGCGTTGGCGGGGTGGAAGACATAGCAGGGCTCGACCGGCACCCAGATGATGCTGTCGCCGCTGCCGTTCCGGGGGAGGAGGCCGACGCGCGCCGGATGATTATCGTTCCACGCATAGGGGAAACGATAGCCGCCGAGCAGCATTTTCATCGAGAAGGTGACGGGCAGGTCGAAGACCAGAACGTAATTTTCGGTGATCGCACAGTCGTGGATCGACGGGCCGTCGCTCACCGCAATCGCTTCCTCGCGAACGACATGGGCGTCCTTGTCGAGAACGACGTGCCAGACTTTGTTGGGCTCGTCGCCGCGATAGGTGATCGCGTGCATCTCGTCGGTCACGGGGTCGTGATGCGGGTGCGCCGTGTAGGCGCCGGCGAGCGTGCCGTCGAACGGATTGTGCGCGATCGTGTTCAGTTCATAGCCGAGTTCGACGGGCTTGCCGCCGGCTTCGACGATGGCAAAGGTGCGGCCGGCGAGGCCGACGACATTGGTGTTCGGCGCGTCATTGCCGTCGGCGCGCGGGCCGGGGGGCAGTTGCTCGCCGAGCACTTCGCAGGCTTCGGCGCCGCGGACCCAGCGGTTGCGGTACCAGTCGGCCTTGCCGCCTTCGATGCGGATACCATGGACCATTCCGGCGCCGGTGAACCAGTGATAGCTGGCAGGATCGGGCGCGGCGGCGGGGTTCGGCCCATTGCGCAGGTAACGGCCGGTGAGTGCAGCGGGAATCTCGCCCTCGACGCGCAATTCTTCCAGCGTGAATTCCTCGGTCATCGGTTTGTGGATCCCGGTGAGGAAGGGGTGGGCGTCGGTGGGGCGGGGCAGGCGCTTGCGGTTGAAATCGGCGACCTTGCCGATGCCTTTGACGACGGCACCACGGATCAGGGTTTCGACATTGCTTGCCATGGAGAT
>NZ_DASWTD010000584.1:0-14223 GCF_036402335.1 Sphingopyxis sp.
CGACCGAAGCCTGTACCTCACGCCTGAATGTCTGCCCGACGCGGAGCGGGTAGCGCGACTGGCAAGCTGGTTTTCCGATCTTGTGAAGGAAGCAGCGCAGGCACGACCCGAATCTGAAATAATCCCGCAAGCCGCCGAATAAAAAACCACCTCGTACCGGAGTACGAGGTGGCCAGGGTCCAGGGAGGACGCACCCGCGTCACGGATGACAGGGCACTCGCCGCGATGGAAAGGGGGAAAACCACGGCGGCGTGGCTTGGATTTAGGAGTTTGTTTGCCGACTTACAAGAAGAGACGGTGCAGAATCTGCAATATGCAGGAAATTGGTCGGGGAGAGAGGAGTCGAACCTCCGGCCCCTGCCTCCCGAAGACAGTGCTCTACCAGGCTGAGCTACTCCCCGACCGATCTGCGCGCCGACCGGGGTCGCCGCGAAGGCAGGGCGGTCCTCTAGACGCGCAATCTGTGAACTTCAAGCGTCAATCGGCACATCGAACACGATTGCCCGAACTACATCATTTCGGCAGTTCGAAAGCTGAAATGACCGCCTGCAACGAAAATCAGATGATCGATCAGGTCGATGCCCATCGTCCGCAGGAAAAGTGCGGCTTCGTGCGTCGTGCGGATGTCGGCGTCGCTCGGCCATGCGGCACCGGACGGGTGGTTGTGCGCCATGAGGACCGAGGCGATGCCGCTGCCCAGCAAGCTGCGCCAGCAACGCGGCGGGATGACACAGCGCCCGGTCGTGGCGTCATCGGCGCGTTCGATCCGGACCAGTCGTTCGAAGGCATCGAATCCGGCGAGGAGCAGCGTTTCGCGTTCGTCATCGAACAGGGGGCGCAGCAGCTGGTGCGCGACCGCATCCTCGGACTGGCGCGGCACAAATCCAGCCAGCACCGAAGGCTCTGGCGCTTTGCCGACGGGTTCGAACAGGGTCATCCACGGACCCTTGCGCCCGGGAGGCATGATTCCCAACGCCGGACTGCCCCGCAACGGAGGCTTTGTGACGTCACGCCTGCTGGTCCCTTGTCCGCTCGCGGCGCGAGGCCTAGCAACGATGGGGTCAAACCGGGAGTGAGTCTTGCCTGATTCCATCCATTATGAACTGCAATATCTCGACCTGATGCGCCGTATCTGGGTCGAGGGCGACGAGCGCGTCGACCGTACCGGCGTCGGCACGCGATCGCTGTTCGGCGAAACGATGCGATTCTCGTTGAAGGACGACGCGATTCCGTTGCTGACGACCAAGCGTGTGTATTGGAAGACCGCGCTGCGCGAACTGCTCTGGTTCCTGACCGGCAACACCAATATCCGTCCGCTCGTCGCGCAGGGCGTGAAAATCTGGACCGACTGGCCGCTCGACAAATATCGCCGCGAGACCGGCGATATGATCAGCGCCGGGGATTTCGAGGCGCGGATCATCGCCGACGATGAGTTTGCGGCGGCATGGGGCGATCTGGGACCGGTCTACGGCCATCAATGGGTCAATTGGCCGCGGTACGAGCCTGCGGGTGATGGCCTCTTCCGCCGTGCCGGGCAGGGGCATAACCAGATTGCGGCGCTGATCGATTCGCTTCGCGACAATCCGGGCTCGCGGCGGCATATCTTCACTGGCTGGAACGTCGCCGATCTTGACCGCATGGCGCTACCGCCGTGTCATATGACCTATCAGTTTCATGTGCGCAGCGATGGCGGCCTGTCGTGCCTGTTGTTCCAGCGGTCGTGCGATCTCGGGCTGGGTTTCGCGTTCAATGTCTTCGAAGCCGCGCTGCTGACGCGCCTTATTGCACAGCAATGTGACCTTCATGCACACGAACTGGTGTGGACGGGCGGCGACGTGCATCTCTACCTCAATCATGCGGATCTGGTTGAAGAACAGTTGTCGCGTGTGCCCGAAGGCAGCCCCAAGCTGCGTATCTTGCGGCAACCCGATAGCATTTTCGACTACCGGTTCGAGGATTTCGCAGTCGAAGCCTATGCCCCGCAAGCGCATATTTCCGCGCCTGTCGCGGTCTGACGGCGGGCGTTGCATTCATATGGCGTCTGTAATAATATGTCGCCACGTTGAAATATAACTAGGCGCCGATTCGCGCTTGGAAGGACGAGGATATGCCCGAGACGCACCCCGAAACGAACGTGGGGCGCCCGGCGAGCAATTTGCCGCCGCTGTCGCTTCATATCCCTGAACCGCGTTATCGCCCCGGTGATACTCCGGATTTCGGCGATATCGAGGTTCCCCCCGTCGAAGCCGCCCTGCGACCGAGCGAAGCGACCAAGCCCGATGCGATGCGCGAGCTCAGCTATGGCCTCGTTCGCGTGCTCGATTTCGACGGGCAGGCGAAGGGGCAGTGGGATCCGAAGCTGACGCCCGAGCGGCTGCGCACGATGCTTCGTAATATGATGCTCACGCGAGCGTTCGATGACCGGATGTTTCGCGCGCAGCGGCAGGGCAAAACCAGCTTCTACATGAAGTGTACGGGCGAGGAGGCGACCTCGGTCGCGTCGACGATGGCGATCGACCGCACCGACATGGTTTTTCCGAGCTATCGGCAGCAGGGCATCCTGATCACGCGCGACTATCCGCTGATCCAGATGATGAACCAGATCTATTCGAATCGCGGCGATCATCTGCTCGGCCGCCAACTGCCGATCATGTATTCGGCGCCCGAGCATGGTTTCTTCAGCGTATCGGGCAACCTTGCGACGCAATATCCGCAGGCCGTGGGCTGGGCGATGGCATCGGCGTCCAAAGGCGACAGCCGCATCGCGACCGTCTGGTGCGGCGAGGGTTCGTCGGCCGAAGGCGACTTCCATTCGGCACTGACCTTCGCGACCGTTTATAACGCGCCGGTTATCTTCAACGTCGTCAACAACCAGTGGGCGATTTCTAGCTTCTCGGGTTTCGCCGGCAGCGAGCGCACGACCTTCGCGGCGCGTGCGGTCGGATACGGTATCGCGGGCCTGCGGATCGACGGCAACGACCCGCTCGCGGTTTACGCTGCGACGCAGTGGGCGGCCGACCGCGCGCGCACCAACAACGGCCCGACGTTGATCGAGCATTTCACCTATCGCAGCGAAGGCCATAGCACCTCGGACGACCCCAGCGCCTATCGCGCCGCCGACGAGGCGACCGCCTGGCCGCTCGGCGACCCGATCGCGCGGCTTCGCCAGCATCTCGAAACGATCGGCGAATGGGATGCCGAACGTCACGAGGCGCAAGCAAAGGAACTCGACGATCTGGTCAAGACGACCCAGAAACAGTCCGAAAAACTCGGTATCCTCGGCCACGGCATGCACCAGCCGTTCGAAACAATGTTCGAGGACGTGTTCGAGGAGATGCCTTGGCACCTCAAGGAACAGTGCGCACAGATGCTCGCCGAACAAGAGGCCAAGTTCGGCCCCAACTGGAAGCCCGAATGATGGCCCCCGAATCTCAAACCACCACCAAAACCATGAACATGATCGAGGCGATCAACAGCGCCATGGACGTCATGCTCGAACGCGACCCCAACACGGTGGTGATGGGCGAGGATGTCGGCTTTTTCGGCGGCGTGTTCCGCGCGACGGCGGGCCTGCAGAAAAAGCATGGCAAGACCCGCGTGTTCGACACGCCGATCAACGAATGCGGCATCATCGGCGTCGCGGTCGGCATGGGCGCCTATGGCCTGCGTCCGGTTCCCGAAATCCAGTTTGCCGACTATATCTATCCCGGGCTCGACCAGCTCGTCAGTGAGGCGGCGCGCCTGCGCTATCGTTCGGCGAATGATTATATCTGCCCGATGACAGTGCGCACGCCGTTCGGCGGCGGCATTTTCGGTGGCCAGACGCACAGCCAGTCGCCCGAAAGCATCATGACGCATATCTGCGGCGTGAAGACAGTGATCCCGTCGAATCCATATGATGCCAAGGGTCTGCTGATCGCGGCGATCGAGGATAACGACCCTGTCGTCTTCCTTGAACCCAAGCGAATTTATAACGGCCCGTTCAGCGGCTATTATGATCGCCCGGTCGAGCCATGGTCGAAGCACGAAGCGAGCGCGGTACCCGAGGATTATTATCGCATCGAACTCGGAAAGGCCGCAACGGTGCGTTCGGGCGAGGCGCTCACCATCCTCGCCTATGGCACGATGGTCCATGTGACCAAGACGATCGTCGAGGAAATGGGCATCGATGCCGAGATCATCGACCTGCGCACCTTGCTTCCGCTCGATATCGACGCGATCGAGACGTCGGTGAAAAAGACCGGCCGCTGCCTGATCATCCACGAAGCGACGCGTACCTCGGGCTTCGGCGCCGAACTCGCCGCGCTGGTGCAGGAGCGCTGCTTCTATCACCTCGAGGCGCCGGTCGAACGCGTCACCGGCTTCGACACGCCTTATCCGCATAGCCTTGAATGGGCCTATTTCCCCGGCCCGGTGCGCATTGCGACCGCGCTGACCAAGATTTTGAAGGACTGACGCCATGGCCCGCTATTCATTCCGTCTGCCTGACATCGGCGAAGGCATCGCCGAGGCCGAAATCGTCGCCTGGCACGTGCGAGTAGGCGAACGCGTCGAGGAAGACGCGCAGCTCGCCGACATGATGACCGACAAGGCGACCGTCGAAATGGAATCGCCCGTGTCGGGGATCGTCGTCGAACTGGCGGGCGAGGTCGGCGACCTGATCCCGATCGGGTCGACGCTGGCGGTGATCGAGACCGACGGCGACGGCGATGTCGAAGCGCCGCCTGCTGACACGCCGGTCGAACAGGAAATCGTTGCGGAAACCCCCGGTGCCGAAGAAATCTCGGTGGCCGAGGTTGCCGTGCCCGAACCGGTCGCTGCGCCCGCGCCGCCGCCGGCCCCCGTATCTGCGCCGGTTGCTGCGGTAGGTCACGGAAAGCCGGTTCTGGCTTCGCCTGCCGTTCGCGCCCGTGCAAAAGACCTGGGTGTCGACCTGTCGAAGGTTCAGGCCGAAGGCGATCGCATCCGTCATTCCGATCTGGATGCCTTTCTCCGTTACAGCGGCGGGCAGGGTTATCACGCCCCCGGCGCCAGCCGTGCCCGCGCCGACGAACCGATCAAGGTCATCGGCATGCGTCGCAAGATCGCCGAGAATATGGCAGCGTCGAAGCGCGCGATCCCGCACTTTACCTATGTCGAAGAAATGGACGTCACCGCGCTCGAAGAGATGCGCGCCGACCTCAACGCGAATCGCGGCGGTCGTCCGAAGCTGACGATGCTGCCTTTCCTGATCGTGGCGATCTGCCGGACGATCCCGCAATTCCCGATGATCAACGCGCGCTACGACGACGAAGGCGGCGTGGTGACGCGCTATGGCGCCGTGCACCTCGGCATGGCGACGCAGACCGATGCGGGGCTGATGGTCCCGGTGATCCGCGATGCGCAGGACAAGAATGTGTGGCAGCTTGCGAGCGAGATCACGCGCCTTGCTGAAGCCGCGCGCACGGGCAAGGCCAAGGTCGAAGAGCTGACCGGCGGTACGCTGACCGTCACTTCGCTCGGCCCGCTCGGAGGGATCGCAACGACGCCGGTGATTAACCGGCCCGAGGTGGCGATCATCGGTCCGAACAAGATCGTCGAGCGTCCCGTCTTCGACGGCGACGAGATCCGCCGCGCGAAGCTGATGAACCTGTCGATCAGCTGCGACCACCGCGTCGTCGATGGCTGGGATGCGGCGAGCTATGTACAGGCGCTCAAGAAGCTGATCGAGACGCCGGTTCTGCTGTTCGCGGACTAACCGCTTCCCATTTTCGTCATGCCGGACTTGATCCGGCATCCCGCTTTGCGAAACCGATCAGCGGGACCCCGGATCAAGTCCGGGGTGACGAAGGGTAAGGAGGAGTGTCGATTTACAGCCCCAGCCCCTGAAAGCTGGTCTGGTCGAACTTCAGCTTGAAGGTGACATAGGCGCCCGAGCGCGAATAGCGGGCATCCTCGAAGTCGCGGTCGTGGAAGCCCGCGAAATTATATCCGAAGGTGACGTTCGCATTCTTGAACGGCGCCAGCGTGACCGTCGGCCCGCCCGCCCAGCTGACGGTATCGGCATCGGTCCCGACGCGCACGGTGCCCGACGCGCCGACGTCGACATGCTCGCCGAGGCTGAAGCGGAAGTCGGCGCCGATCAGGTTCGACCATCCCTTGACGTCGTCGGCGCCGAAACGGTCGAAATTATAGCGCGTGCCCCAGAAGATGCCGAATTCGGCGCGCTCGTACCACATGCCAGCCTCGCCGCGATCGCCGAGCGGGGTCCAGTTTGCCGACAGGCTGTTGAGCAGCCGGCGGCTCGTCGCATCGCCGTCGATCGTCAGCGCACCGCCGCCGATCGGGCCCGGCTGACCCGCAACGGCGCCGCGCACCTTGTCCGAGCGGAACTCGCTCTTGTTGAGCCACGACACGCGCGAATCGGCGGGGCGATGTGCCCAGCTCAATTCGAAGTTGATCACTTCGGTCGTCGGCGTCGTGCCACTGCCGCTCGCTTTGGCGTAAGTGAAGAGCGCACCGAGCGCGCGGCCTTCGCCGAGCTGGCGGAGACCGCCGAGCGTCAGGCCGTAACGGTTGGCGAGTTCGCCGTCGCGATATTCGGCGCGGCCGGTCAGCGTCCAGCGGTCGGCGCGCCAGGTCGCGCCGGTGCTGATTGCGAGGAAGTCTTCGGTCAGCGTGGCATTGCCGCCGAGGAAGCCACCCGATGCGACCGGATGTTCGGTGTTGAGCACATCCTTTGCGCGAATGCCGCCGATCGTGCGGTTGCCGTCGACCGACGCGTCGATCGTCAGGCGTTCGCCGAGCTTCAGCGACTGCGACAGGCCATAGGCGGCGAAGCTGCGCGGGCCATATTCGCCGATCTCCTGCTGGTTTGCGGTCGCAAGCAGGCGCCCGCCCGCCCAAGGCGCGAGGTCGAAGCCGAGCCGCGCGGTACGCGCCTTGATCGTATCGCCGTCGGCGATTTCATAGCTTCCGACGAGATTGACGTCGCGGGTCAGCGCGAAGCGTGCGCCAAGGCGATGACGCGTCGGGAAATCCACGCTCGCATCCTTGCCGCCGAGGGCGAATTCGGTCTGTGCATCGAGCTCGAGCCGCTTTTCGAACAGACGCTGCGTCGCGCCGAGCTGGACGAGGTTCGACGTGTTGCGCGTCCCGTCGCTCAGCCGGTCGTCGGCGTGAGTGAGGCCAGCGCGCGCGACCGTGGTGCCATTGTCATATTCGACGAGCGCGCGCGCGGCACGGCGGCGGGAGCCGGTGTCGAGATAATCTTCCTGCCACGCGCTCCCGGTGACCGACAGCGCGCGCGAGGCGCGCAGCCGCGCGTCGAACCCGAACTTGCGCGTGCCGTCCTCGCCGCGGTTGAGCTGGCCGGCGCCGAAACCCGACTCGCGTTCGCGGACATAGGCAAGGAAGTCGGCGTTGCTGCTGTGATGCTCGGCCTCGATCAGCCATGCCTTCGCAGTGCCTGCGCTCGCGGCGGGACTGCCATTCTGAGCCTTGGCGTCGCTGACCGCGAGTTCGGCGCGGACTTCGGTGTCGATATTCGGGCGATAGCGCGCATCGACGCCGCCGAGATTGGTTTTGGCGTTGCCGTCCTCGTCGTGGATAAAGGTCGCACCGACGCGAATCTTCTCATCGTTCGACCGATAGCTCACGCGGCCGCCGGTGTTGAGCACGCGCTGGCCTACGCCGTGGACTTCATATTCGGCGACGATGAACTGCGGATCGAGGTTCGACGAGCGGCTGAGCACGGGTTCGCGGAAACGGATCGTGCCCGACAGATAGTCGATGTCGTAGTCGACGTGGCGCGACAGGCTGACGCTGTCGACGATGCGCTCGCTGTGCAGCCGGTCGCGCGTTTCGATGACGATCCGCTCGCTGTTCGGCAGGATGTCCTTCGCACCGAGCTGGTACGGCCCGGTCAGGCCGTTGCCCTGGAACTCGTCGCGGCGGAAACGGTAGGGCGTGTCGGCGACGAAGCCCGTTGCTGCGACATTGCGGCCGCGATACTCGGCCTTGCCGCCATTCAGCGCACGCTGGTAGCGAGCGAGTTCGGGTTCCGAAATTCCCGTCTCGATGTCACCGAACATCGCATAGAATTGCGGGCGTTCGAGGCGCAGGTAGAGCTTGCGCACCGATGCGGCGTCGTAGCGCGTCTCGTTGCGGTCGGCGTAGATGGTGTAATAGGCACGCGGATCGATCACCCCGCCGAACCGCGTGTCGTCCTTGTCCTTGTCGCTGTCATAGGCGAGCGTCATCAGCCATTTTCCGCGCACGCGGCCCTTGGCATAGAGGGCGAGGCGGGCGTCGGCGTTGAGGTCGTCGAGATTCTCCGCCACCGGCTCCATCCGGTCGTCGAGCGTGTTGTAGCCGAGCGTCCCGGCGGCAAAGCCGACGACGGTCCACGGGCGATTGCCCGGATCGAGCCAGGTTTCGATCGTCTGCTTGCGCGTCACCTTGTCGTCGCGGAAGTTGAAATCCATTGCGAGCGTGCCCGACGCCGTGGTCGGTTCGAGTTCGATATTGGCGATGCCGTCGTCGCCATCGATTTTCCAAACCGGCTGCGCACGTTCGAGGCCCGCAAGCTGGCGCGCCTGCTGCGCGTCGGCTTCGACCGCGGGATAATAGGGGGCAGGGACGGCGAAATCGCCCGTCAGGCCGGCGCGCACCGGCTTGCCGTCGCGGTCGGTCAGGCGCACCGCGATCACCGGCCGCGTGACGCCATCGGCGACGAGTATCGATTTTTCGCGGATCAGCGACGCACGCATCGGGGTGATCGAATAATGGACGTTGCGTTCGAGCGTTTCGATGATGGCGCCGTTCGCATCCTTCACCTCGGCGACGAGGCGGTTTTCGCCTTCGCGGATTTCGAGCCCGCGCCACAGGCTGACTGCGACGCTGCTGTCGGCGGACTTGCTCGTGCCTTCGAACGTCAGTTCGCCGGCAGGCTTCCCATTGACGCGGAGCGAGACCGTCTGGCCCGGAGCGTGCTTCACCGCCGCGCGGATCGCCTTGGCGCGCGGATTATGGTCGATTTCGGGGAAAAGCCATGCGATGCCCGGTGCCTGACCCACGAGCCAGTCGCGACCGGCGCCGGCCGCTTCGGGGTCGCTCAGCACCTTGGGCGCCTCGATCGCCGCCTTTTCGGGCGGGGCGCGCGGTTTGCCTGCGACGGCGCGGAAGTCGGCGCGTTTCAGCGAACCGCCGCGGCCTTCGACGAAGCGCGAGATGGCGCTGCCGGCACTTTGTGTTGAACGGGCGCAATCGACGGCTTCGCGGTCGAGCGGCAGCGTTGACGGGTCGATCTGGACGACGTGGATGCCGGGGCGCACGCCCTCGAAATGATAGCGGCCATCCTCGTCGGTGACGGTGTAGCTGCCGTCCTGAAGCATCACGCGGACACCCATGATGCCATCGGCCTTGCCCGGATCGACGCGGCAGCCGCCATCGGTGATGCGGCCGATGATCGTCATCCGGTCGCCCAGCTGGTCGCGTTTGATCGAAATCGTCGCTTCGGCGATGTTGCTCTGTGCGCCGCGATTGTCGGTGGCGGTCGCGCGGTTGAGCGCGCTGCCGGGCTGCGCCGACACAATGACTTCGGCCAGATAGGTGAGCAGCGCTGCGCGCGATGCCGCGATCACGGGAATGGTGACGGCAAACTCGCGGCCATTCGCGGCAACGTCGGCGGTTACGCGAACGCCGTCGATGCGCACCGTGTCGGCGCGTAGACGCATACCCGCGGGCAGGACGTCGCGCACGGTCACCGCGCCGGTATTGCGGCGGGTGTCACGGTTGGCGACTTCGATGCGATACTGGATCACGTCGCCCGGCACCGCGACCTGTGTCGAGGTCGTCTTGCGCAGGATCAGCGGCAGGCCGGGCTGGTCGACCGGGATGTCGACGCGAACGGGGGCGGGGCTGTTCAGCGTGAAGATATTGCCATAGCTGGCGTCGGCGATCTCGAACGGCAGGCCGTCGTCGGGGCGGCGCAGCCCGGCGAGAGCGCCGGGGCTCGACTTCGACGGCGCGGTAAAGGGCGCCGGCGGCTCGACGACAAGGCGATAGCTGCCCGGCGCGACGAAGGGAAAGCGATAGTCGCCCGGCGGGAAATTATAGGTCGCGCCGCCCGAATCGGTAACGCTCTGGCCGGTGACGACGCTGGAGGGATAGGTCGAGACGCCGTCGTCGCCGAACACCTGTGCGGGCTGGCCGGTCGCGGCGTCGACGATCGTCACGCGGCTGCCGGGGACGGGGGTGCCGTCGCCGCTGTCGAAAACGATGCCGAAAGGATCGACGAGGAAATTGATCGTTGCGAGCGCGACGAGGCTGGCGTTTGCCTGGTCGGTGACGCGCAGCACCAGCGGCGCGCCGGGATCGACCGACAGCCGGCAATCGCCCTGCGCCAGCGCGGGCGGAACGCCGATCGTGTTGATGATACCGACGAACTCGCCGCTGTTGTTGGCGGTTTCGGTGAGGGTAATCTGCTCGCGGTCGCCGTTTTCGAGTTCGAGCATGACCGGCAGTGTGTCACGCGCCTGCGGATCGGTGTTGGCCGATGCGAGCGTGACGCCGACGACCAGCACTTCGCCGGCGCGGAAATTGTCGGTGCTTTGCAGCGACGCGGGAGCGGTCGAGATGCCCTCGTAAACCCCGCTCAGCGGGATCGTCGTGTTGCGCGCGGTCGTGCGATTGCACTGGGTGGGCGCCAGCGGCACCGATTTGTTGCCGCTTCCGCTGGTCAGGCGATAGGTCGCGATCGTCGGCCGTTCCGGCGGGCGCGGGGCCACCGTCACATCGACGCGATTCGACAGCGCCTGTCCGGGCTGCCCGTCCTGCGTCCACTGCGCCGCCGCAGTGTTGGTAATGACCTGCGCGTTCGCCGCGGGTGCCGCGGGCAGCAGTGCTGCCGCGACCAGGGCGGTCACGAGGCCGAAATATTTGCCGGTGCGTGCCATCAGAAGCCGCGAAAGGAGCAGCGGGAGACGGTTTTCGGGCCGTACCCGCTGCTCCGATCGTTACCCGATCAGTTGACGGTCGCGCGGAAGACGAGCGTGCGCGTGTCGCTCGTCGCAATCGATGCGATGCTTCCCGACACGTTGGGTGCGACATAGCTGCCGCCCGTCGCGCCGTTGGCGTCGCAAGTGCCGCCGGTGACGGTGCCGCCCAGCTTGATGCCGAAAACGGAATCATAGGTCAGCTGGCCCGGAACCGGGTCGGTGATCAGGACGGTCGTTGCGGCGACACTGCCGGTATTGGCGACGGCGATGCAATATTCGACGACCGCGCCCGGAATGAGCTTGGGATTCGTCGTATTGTTCAGCGGATCCGAAATGACGCGGCTGGTCTTGGTGACCGCCAGCGTAGCCGTCTGCACCGTGTAATCGTCGTTGTCGCTGTGCGAGGCATCGCGCGCGATATCGCCGGTTACGCCCGCGATGTCGGCAAAGACAGTGTCCTTGCCTGCGGTGTTCGCGCCGGTGGTTTCGGTGATCGTTCCCCCTTGCGTGCCGGCGAGTCCGCCTTCGCGCGCGGTGGCCCGCAGCGTGACGCCTGCGACCGCATTATTGGCGAGCCCCGTCGGGATATCGGCGACGACAAACAGGCGGATCGCCGTGTCGGTCACGAGCTCGTCGATATAGGTGACGAGTGCGTCGCCCGCATCCCAGCTGCCAACGCTTCCGCTTGACGTATTGTCGCGATAAATCCGGATGTTGGCGGCGTCGAACGTGTCGGTGCCGCCGTGCGACGCCGTACCGCCGGTGATCTGCGACGCGGCGAGCGCGAAGTCGAGCACCTCGTTCGAGCTGTTGGTCAGCTGGAAGGTCGTGACGGCATTCGCCTGGCCCGGCACGACATTGGTCGTGAGGTTAGCGACTTCTTCGACAAGCAGGTTGATCTTGCGGTCGACGGTGAAATTGTTCGACGCGCTTTGCTGAACCTGGCTGACGCCCCCGACCTGGAAATCGACGGTGGCGGTATTGGTGATCGTGGTACCCGCGGTCGTACCCGCGGCAAATGCCGGGGCAGCGGCGACGCTCGAAAACGCCGCCAGACCGATGATACCCATATAAGTCAGCTTGCTGGTCATAGCTGAGCTCCTAGGCTTTATGTGGCCGCCGTTTCCCCACCGCTGGCGACCGTTAAGCGGTTTATTTCAATCGGTTATTTGACAACCCCCCGAAACATGAGCTTGCCCGTCCCGCCGACCGGAATCGGATTCTGGAAGGCCCAGCGGATGTGCGTGACATCTGCAGGCTGCGCGGCGCGGCGGGTGCCGTCGGCCATCGGGACGGCGAGGTCGGAAAGCAGTCCCCACTGCTTTCCGCCATCGACCGAAACGAGCGGCCGCGTGTCGCCGGCATCCGCAAAGCGGACCGCGGCGGGCATCGGGTTGGTGATCACAAATTTGTCGGCGGCCTGTGCCCCGGCGTTGCGATAGGCGAGCACGAAGACGAGCCGGTCGCCGGGAACGACAACCTTCGGTTCTTCGAGCAGGATTCGCTGCTTGCCGTTGGCGTCGGTCGTCACACGTTCGACGAACACGCTGTTATCGAGCGCTACCTGGTTCGCGGCATATGCCTGTGCGGGCAAAAACGCCGCAAGCAGGACGAAAAGAGCCGTACGCATGCGCATCTCCATCAATCGATTGTGGTCTGGAAGGTCACGGTGCGGGTCTGGCCGCCGGCGACCGTGCCGAGCGCGACGTTGATCCGTGTGCCGTTGAAGTCGCCCGCATCGCCGTCGGCTGCATCGGACAGTCCGGCGCCGCCGAGCTTGATCGAGCCGGGAAGGTAGGTCGTGTCCGCCGGGACATTGTCGGTGATCGCGAGACCGCTGACCGAACCGCTGCCGGCGACGGTGGCGACGATCGTGTAGGTGATCGTCGCGCCGGGGACCGGATCGGCAGTGCCAAGCGAATTGGTGATGACCGCGGATTTCACCAGGGTGACGGTCGCCGCCGAGACGACGAACGCCCCGGCATCCTGTCCGTCGGCGCCGGTCGTGCCGACGACAGCGTCGCCGCCGCCTTCGCCCCGGCCTGCAAAGCTGGTTCCCGGCGTGCCGGTACCCGTCTTGGCCGCTGCAACGAGGCTGACGATGCCGCGATTGCCGTCGACAGCCGTTCCCGGCGTCGTCGCGAGGACGAAGACGGTGATGCTCTGGTCGGGATTGAGCGCGGGGTCGTTCGAGCCCGGCGTATAAAGCGTATCGGTGCTGGCGTCGAAAAGGCCGTCGCCATTGTCGAGATAGATCTGCGTGACGACAGGGTCGTAATTGTCGCCACCGGCATTGGCGACGGTGGTGAGCCCGAAATTCTCGACGCCGTTGCCGTTGTTGGTGACCGAGAAGGTCAGCACCTGGCTTGTCGCGCCCGGCGTCGTCGGAACGTCGGCCGGGTTGCTCGAATCGACCGTGACGTCGAGCAATTCATCGACGAGCAGGTCGACGCGGTTCGAATCGACCGTCGTCGTTCCGCCGCCCGTGTCGAAGCTGGCGCTCGCGGTGTTGCTGATGGTGGAGCCGGCACGCGTGCCGGCGGCTTGAGCCTGCATCGGCAGCGCGAGCGCGGCCAGAAGGGCGAGGGCTGAACAAGAGGGAAGAAGCTGATGCTTCGCGCCCCCCACAGGCGCTTTCATCATCATGGATACTCCAGAAGGTTGGTCCTTGGAGCCCTCAGTCGCCGAAAAAGGGTAATTTCTGGTTAAAAAGCAGGAAGAAAGACGCATTCTGCCCCAGATGGGGACAGGCAGCGCGCCCGATCCGTCGCAAAACGGGGCGACTGGCGCGCAAAGTAAAGCTCGCGTAAGACGAGGCGGTTAACGAGGAGATACAGGTGGCAGAGGACAGGGGGAGCAAGGACACGCGCTCGCCGCGTTCGAATCCGCTGCATCAGATCGAGATCGATGATTTCCGCCGTGACCGGCTGCTCGCCGCGCTGGCGCTGATCCTCGGTGCCGCTTTCTGTCTCGGCCTGCCCTTTGCCCTGCAGGCGGGCGCCGAGTTCTTTTTACCGCTGACCGCCGCGATCGTCATCGCGATCGCGCTCGTCCCGCTGCTCGAGTGGCTCGAGCGGCGCGGGATGCCGTCGGCGCTCGCCGCCTTTCTGGCTCTCGCAGCCTTCCTCGCGATTATCAATGCCGCGCTGGCGATCAT
The DNA here is from genome assembly GCF_036402335.1 of Sphingopyxis sp. GTDB lineage: Bacteria > Pseudomonadota > Alphaproteobacteria > Sphingomonadales > Sphingomonadaceae > Sphingopyxis. Next base: position 14,137 of record NZ_DASWTD010000584.1, read on the forward strand.
CGTCGTGCCGGCGACGGGCTGGTTCGCACGGCTTCCCGATTCGATCCCGCGCATCCAGAGCAATCTGGCACCGCTGATCGATTTTTA
>NZ_DASWTD010000585.1:0-6924 GCF_036402335.1 Sphingopyxis sp.
CACCAGGATATGGCTGCGCCGCCCTTCCCCGCTCCCGCTCGTCGTGTCGCCGACCGTCCAGCGCACCGTATCGCCGGCGGCGACCGCGACGATCGTTTCACCCGGCTGCAAGGCGATATCAGTGATCCGCTCGGGCGCGGCATAGAGGCGGAACAGTGCGCCCTCCGCATAGGGATAGACCTGAACGGCATCGAGATAGCCAGCGCGCGACGGCTCGCGGAGCGCCGCCTTGTTGGCGGCATCGACCCGCGCGGCGGGTTGGGCGGCAGCGGGTACGGCGAGCGTGGCAATGCTGGTCGCAAATATAAGTGTCCGAATCATCGGTCGTTCCTTTCGGAGCTGGGGACAGGTTCAGGCAGGGCGGCACCGGCTTCGGAGTGCGCGGCGTCGGGGACGTTGCCGTCGGGTCCAGCAACCACCTCGTCCGGCATGGCAGACGCGCCGCCCTGCGTTGGGGCCGCGGTTTCGAACTCGCGGCTCCAGTCGATCGCATCGACATAGAGGCCGAGCGGGTTCTTGCGCAGCGTCTCGGCGCTGCGCGGCGGCCTGAGCTTCACCCCGAGCATCGCGGTCCAGCGCGACGTACCCGCGAGGCTGCCGCGTTCATATTCGCTTTCGGTCCATTTGACCTGGAAGCTCGTGTCCGACGCCCGCACGACGCTGGAGACCTGGACCGATACGGTGCGCCGCCCGACGTCGGCGAAGGGATCGGCGGCGCGGGCATATTCACCGAGGAACAGCGCGGCGCGATCGCTCGCGAAATCATAGGCCGATAGCCAGTTCTCGCGCATCAGCACGGGATCGAGCGACCGCGCGCGGACGTTCGTGATGAAGCGTCCGAGGTGCCAGGCGACCTGGGGATCGGTCGGCCGATAGCCCGTGACCACTGGCGCCACCGCGCGCGCCTCGCCGAGCCCGTCGACCTCGACCACGTAGGGAACGACGCGGCTCTGCAGCGATTGCCAAACGAGTGCCGCTGCAAGTCCGGTGGTGATGAGCAAGCCGCCGAGCGCCATCAGCCGCCAGTTGCTCGCCTGTGCCCGCGCCGAGCCGATGCGCTCGTCCCATATTTGTCCGGCTCGGCTGTAGGGCGTCTCGGGCTCGGGTGTCCGTCCATAACGCTCGGCCGTTCGTCTGAATCGCATCAGTCAGTCCCTTTCCTTGATATCGGGTGCGACACCGCCGCCGCCCTTGTCGCCGCCCTGGATGGTGTGGAGCGCCATCTGGCGACGGTGTCGGCGCGCATCGGTGGCATGGAGTTTACGGGCCCAGACGGGGGCGGTCGCCGCGCCGCCGCCAGCTTCGGCAGCGCGAGCGCCGCTGTCGCCGCTCCCGGCGGACCAAGCCGCCTGCTGCCCGCGCTCGGCCGCGTCGCGAAGCCCGAGACCGCCACCGATGCGGTCGGATATAGCGCTCTTGGCTGCGCTCGCGACGCCGCCCAAACCGGCGGCAACGCTCGTCGATCCCGACGTCTCCTGGCCGAGCCGATAAGCCGTCGATGCGGCGCTTCCCATCGTGGTGCCGGCTCGGATCGCGCCGAGCCCGGCACCCGCAACACCGCGCGCCGCCGCCACCGTCCCGGCGGCGCCCATCGCGAGACCGCCGACGGCGACGCCCGCGGTCGCGACGACCGATCCGGCGCCGAGCTGCGGCGCACCGGCGACGAGCCCGGCGGCGATCCCGGGACCGAAGATCGCGAGACCGAACAGGGCGAGGCTCGCGAGCATCAGGGAGACCGCCTGCTCGATCGACACTTCGTCGCCGGTGATGGCGCCGGTAAAATCGGCGAAATAATTGGAACCGATGCCGACGATCACCGCGAGCACCATGACCTTGACGCCCGAACTCACCACATTGCCCAGCACGCGTTCGGCGAGGAAGGAGGTGCGGTTCCAAAGCGCGAAGGGCACCAGGACGAAACCGGCGAGCGAGGTCAGCTTGAATTCGAGGATGGTGATGAAGAGCTGGATCGCGAGGATGAAGAAGGCCGCGATCACGACGATCCAGGCGATCACGAGGACGGCGATCTCGACGAAATTATCGAAGAAGTCGATTGGCCCGACCAGTTCCTTCGCCTGTTCGAGCAAGGGCCAGGCGGCCTCGAAGCCGGTGCCCGCGAGCCGCCCGGGCATCAGCAGGTCCTCGGCGGTGATGGCGCTGCCGCCCGCCGTCAGGCCGAGCCCGGCGAAGGAGCGGAAGATGATGTCGGAGAGCGTCGGGAAGCTGTTCAGGATCAGCGCGAAGGCGCCGACGTAAAGGATTTTCTTGAGGAACTTGCCGACGATGTCGTCCTCGCCGCCCATCGCCCAGAACAGGCCGGCGAGCGTGATGTCAATGCCGATCAGGATCGTGGTGAGAAATCCCACGTCGCCGCCGAGCAGTCCGAAACCGCTGTCGATATAGGCGACGAACGCCTGCATGAACTGGTCGATGACATTGAGGTCCTGCACGGCCTCACTCCTGTCCGAAGGGGGATGGTGTCGCGGGAGCCGGTCCGGGTGAGAAGGGGGGACCGGGTCCGGGCTCCCGCGACGGGGCGGCGCTGGCCGGGGAGCTGGGGCGGGCGCCGCCCCAGGCTCATTGCTTGGGCGTGTAGGCCTTGCCGTCGCCGAGAAAGCGCGTCGTCCGCTCGCGCGCCTCGATCGCGCTCTGGCCTCGACGCGCAGCTTCGAGCGAATCCTTGCGGAACTGCGCCGCCATCAGCGTCTGGAGCTGGAGCTGCTGCTTGGCGGCAAGCGCGAGCAGCTGGTTGGTCGCCTGCTGCGCGGCGAGGCTGCCTTCGGCGCCCTGGCTCCGCGCGACGATCGCGGCGAGGTCCTTAGCGTCGTCCTGGACATTTTCGACGATTCGGCTTTGCACCTCCATCGTCTGGCGGAAAGCGGCCATCTCGGTGTCGAGCCGCTGCTTCGCGAGCGCGAGCCGTCGGTCGCGCTTCAGCACCACGCCAGCGCTGCCGGGGAAGAGCTGGCGATAGCGCTCATCGAGCCCGTCGACGCGGAAGTCGATTCCCTGCGCCTGCCCCATCAGCCGGTCGATCTCGCCGAGCTTCCCGCGCAGCTGGTCGAGTTCGGGAAAATCGATGCGAGCGAGATTCTTCTGCTGGTTGACGAGCATCTGCGCCTCGTTCTGAAGCGACTGGATTTGCTGGTTGATCTGCTGGAGCGTCCGCGCCGCGGTGAGCAGATTCTGCGAATAATTGGCGCTGTCGAACACCGGCATCGCCTGCGCCGGGGACATAGGACCGGCGACCCCGAGACAGGCTGCGGACGCACCGAGCGACGCGGCGATCATGTAGCTCTTCATTCTTCTTCTCCTTGCGTGGGACGGGCGGCGGGAAAACCGGCGAGCAGGTCGGCCGCCCAGGGGAGACCTGCGGAGGTGAGGAAGGCACCCGCGAAATCGGCGGCGTCCCCGTCGGTGAGGAGGCGGTCGATCCGCTTCTGCGTGTCGGGGTCGGAGGCGCCACAGAGCGCGAGCGCGACGGGCCCGAGCCCGAGTTCGAACAACCGGTTGCCGCGCGCCGATTGCAGATAATATTCGCGCTTCGGTACTGCGCGGCTGACGAGTTCGATCTGTCGCGCATTGAGGCCGAAGCGCGCATAGGCGGCTGCCGACTGCGGCTCGATCGCGCGGTCGTTGGGGAGAAGAATGCGCTGGGGGCAGCTCTCGATGATCGCCGGCGCGATTGCGCTGTCGGCGATATCGGCGAGCGACTGGGTCGCGAACAGTACCGCGACATTCCGCTTGCGCAGCACCTTAAGCCATTCGCGGATGCGCGCCGCGAACAGCGGGTGGTCAAGGAATACCCAGGCCTCGTCGAGGATCAGCAACGTCGGTCGTCCGGTGAAGCGCGCCTCGAGACGGTGAAAGAGATAGGTCAGCACCGGCGCGACGACGCCCGCCTGCCCCATCAACGCCTCGGTCTCGAAACATTGCACGTCGGCGACGCGCAGATCGTCCTCGGCGGCGTCGAGCAGCCGACCGTAAGGCCCTTCGAGCGTATAGGGTGCGAGCGCGGCGCGCAGCGGCGCCGATTGCAGGAGCAGCGAGAGGCCGGTCAGCGTCCGTTCGCGGGCGGGTGCCGACGCAAGGCTGGAAAGCGCCGACCACAAGGCTTCCTTGATCTCGGGGGTGACGGCGATTTTCTCATGCGCGAGCAGCGCGCCGATCCATTCGGCAGCCCAGGCACGCTCGTCGGCGCGGTCGATGTGGCGCAGCGGCTGAAAGGCCACCGCCCCGACGGTCCCGCCCTCCTCTGTCTGGCCGCCTAGACCGAGCACATGATGTGCGCCGCCCATCGCGAGCACCGCGGCGCGCGCCGAATAGCCCTTGTCGAAGATATAGACTTGCGCGTCGGCATACCGGCGGAACTGAAGCGCGAGCAGCGCGAGCAGCACTGATTTTCCGGCACCGGTCGGGCCGACGACGAGCATGTGCCCGACATCGCCGACATGGGTCGACAAGCGAAAGGGCGTCGATCCGCTCGTCTCGGCATGAAGCAGCGGCGGCCCGCCGAGGTGCGTATTGCGCGCGGGACCCGCCCACACCGAGGAGAGCGGCATCAGGTGCGCGAGATTGAGCGTGTGGACCAGCGGCTGACGGACATTGGCATAGACCTGTCCCGGCAGGCTCGACAGCCAGGCTTCGACCGCATTGAGGCTTTCGCGGATGCAGGTGAAGCCAAGCCCGTTCACGATCCGTTCAACCGCGCGGACCTTTTCCTCCGCGCGGGCGCGATCCGCGTCGGCGACCGTGATGGTCGTGGTCAGATAACCGAACGCGACATGATCGCCGCCGAGCGCCTGCAGCGCGAGATCGGCATCGACGACCTTGTTGTCGGCGTCATTGTCGAGCAGCTGCGCCGGCTGGTTATAGATCACCTCGCGCAGCAGCGCGGTCACCGACTTGCGCTTGTTGAACCATTGGCGGCGGAGCTTCGTCAGCGCCTTCACCGCGTCGCCCTTGTCGAGCGCGATGAAGCGTGTCGTCCAGCGATAGCCGAAGCCTTCGTGATTGAGGGCGTCGAGGATGCCGGGACGGCTGAAGTTCGGGAAACCGAGGATGGTGAGGGTGCGCAGATGCGCCTCGCCCAGCATCGGCTCGAGACCGCCGGTGAGCGGCGTGTCGGCGAGCAGCGCGTCGAGATACATCGGGGTCTCGGGCACGGCGACGGCATGGCTGCGCGTCGAGATCGTGCCGTGCAGGAAGCTCAGCGTCTCGCCGTCGTCCAGCGCGCGGACCTCGGGCATGAAGCCGCCAAGGAGATCGAGCGCGCGGTCGGTCTCGGCGACGAAGCGAGCCAGCGCCTGCCGCCAGTCGCGGCCCTTGAGATCGTCACCGCGCTCGACCAGCAGGCGCCCGGCGCGGTCGGTGCCGTCGGGCGGTGGCAGGAAGGTGAGCGTGAGATGATAGCGGCTCTCGAAGTGGGTCCCGGCGCTCTCGAACGCGGCACGCCGCTCGGCGTCGACGAGCCACGAGGCGGGGTCGGGAAAGTCGCTCGCGGGGTAGCCGGGCGCCTCCCGGCGCTCGGCGTCGAAGTGGAGCGCCCAGCCCGAGCCGAATCGCTTCAACACGTTGTTCGCGCGCGCCGCAGCGGCGACCAGTTCGGCCTCGGTCGCGCTTTCGAGATCGGGTCCGCGAAACGCCAGCGTGCGCTGGAAGCTGCCGTCCTTGTTGAGCACGACCCCCGGCGCGACCAGCGCCGCCCAGGGCAGGTGGTCGGCGAGCCGGTCGGCGCGGCTGCGATATTCGCGAAGGTTCAGCATGCGAGATGGCCGCGCTGGCGGAGGTGGCGCAGGAGGATCGGCGCGAAGTCGGGATCGCGCTTTGCCGCGAACACCGCTGCAGTGTGGCCGAAGGCCCAGAGGAGCAGCCCGGCGATCCATTGCTGGAGGCCCAGTCCGAGCGCGGCGGCGACGGTGCCGTTGACGATCGCGATTGCGCGCGGCGCGCCGCCGAGCAGGATCGCCTCGGCGAGTGCGCGGTGGATCGGCACCTCATAGCCCTCGATATGCGCGCCGGTCATGCGACGAGCGCCCCGCCGCCGAAGGAGAAGAAGGAGAGAAAGAAACTCGACGCCGCGAAGGCAATCGAGAGGCCGAAGACGATCTGGATCAGCCGCCGGAAGCCGCCGGCGGTTTCGCCGAAGGCGAGCGTCAGCCCGGTGGTGATGATGATGATCACCGCGACGATCTTGGCGACCGGCCCCTGTACCGATTCCAGCACCTGCTGGAGCGGCTCTTCCCAGGGCATGCCCGATCCCGCCGCCGATGCGGTGGTGGCGATCGCAATAGCTGCGACAGCGGCTGAGAAGCCTAAAAACACAGTCGGTCGGTCGTGAACGCGAAACAGGTGCATGATCATTCTCCTTGTCGATCGGGTGAGAGGTCGGTCAGGGCGTAGTTGCCGCCCGCGTCGAGGCCCGCGACGCGGGCGACGCATTCGACGCGGCGCGCGCGGCCGCGGCCCGCGATGAACACGATCATGTCGATGGCCTCGGCGATCAGCCGGCGCGGCACCGCGACGACGCTTTCCTGGACGAGCTGTTCGATCCGGTAGAGCGAGGCCGCGGCGCTGTTCGCGTGCACGGTGGCGATGCCGCCAGGATGGCCGGTGTTCCATGCCTTCAGCATGTCGAGCGCCTCCCGGCCGCGGACCTCGCCGACCACGATGCGGTCGGGGCGGAGGCGCAAGGTCGAGCGGACGAGGTCGGCCATCGTCACACCGCCCTGCCCTGCACCGCCCGGCGGCCGCGTCCGCAGCGCAACGACATCGCTCGCCGCGCATTGCAGCTCGCGGGTGTCCTCGATGATGAGGACGCGTTCGTCGAGATGCGCCATCTCGGCGAGCAACGCGTTGGCGAGCGTTGTTTTGCCTGAACTCGTGCCCCCGGCAACGAGGATGTTCCGGCGCTCGACCACGGCC
>NZ_DASWTD010000586.1:0-6771 GCF_036402335.1 Sphingopyxis sp.
GTTCGCGTCCCTTGTCGACGCCATAGTCCATGCGGACGACAAGGTCGGCACGCTCGCCGTTCGCCGCGGGGCGATAGCCGTAGCGCGTCAGCTCGCCAGCAACGAGGTTGGCGTACTGGCCGAACTCGATGCCGCCCTGCAGTGCGGGATTGCTCGCCTCGACGACGAAACTCTGGCCCTGCGGTGCGGGAAGCTGCGTCTGGAAACGCGCTACATCGGCCTTGAACGGGGTCGCGCAGCCAGCCAGCGCCAGCGCCGCGCCCGTCATCGCGGCCAGGCCCAGCCGCCGGAAATTCATCTTGCTCATCGTCTTGGCTCCGTGATTCGGGATGCGCATACAAGCCGCGCTCTCATACCATAGACTATACCGATGCGACTTAACCTTGGTTGAACCCGGTTCGTCGCACCTTCGTTCCATAAGGAATATGGAGAACCGCCGCGCAAAAACAAGAATTTCCTGCGCCAAAAGCTGCGCGATATCAGCGGCAGAACCCCAGCGCGTCATAAGCGGCGTCGAGCGTCGGTTTCGCGAGCACGCGTGCTTTCGCCGCGCCCTTGTCGAGGATGGCGTCGAGCGCGGCGGCATCGTCCTTGAGCGCGACGAAGCGCGCGTTGATCGGACCGAGCGTCTCGATCAGCAGTTCGCCGAGCGCGGGCTTGAACGCGCCGAATCCTTGCCCCGCATGGTCGCGCAGGACCGCGTCGATGCTCGTGTCGGCGAGTGCGGCGTAAATACCGACGAGATTGCGCGCCTCGGGGCGTCCCTCCAGCCCCGCTGCGTCGGACGGCAGTGCTTCGGGGTCGGTCTTCGCCTTGCGGACCTTCTGCATCATCGTATCGGCATCGTCGGTCAGGTTGATGCGGCTCATGTCCGACGGGTCGGACTTCGACATTTTTGCCGTCCCGTCGCGCAGGCTCATGATGCGCGCCATTCCGGCCGGAATGATCGGTTCGGGCAGCGTGAAGACCGCCGCGTCCGAACCATCCGCATTTTTCGGGGCATAATCATTGTTGAACTTTTGCGCGATGTCGCGCGCCAGCTCGAGATGCTGCTTCTGGTCCTCGCCGACCGGGACGTGCGTCGTTTGATAGAGCAGCACATCGGCCGCCTGCAGCACGGGATAGGTATAGAGCGCTGCCGACGCACCTTCGCGATTCTTGCCCGACTTGTCCTTGAACTGCGTCATCCGGTTGAGCCAGCCGAGCCGCGCGGTGCCGTTGAGCAGCCATTGCAATTCGGCGTGCGCGGGGACGCGCGCCTGGTTGAAGAGCAGCGAGCGGTCGGTGTCGATCCCGCAGGCGACGAGCGCGGCGGTCATCGCGCGGGTGTTGGCGGTCAGCTCCGCCGGAACGTGCGGCATCGAGATCGCGTGGAGGTCGGCGAGGAAATAGAGCTTGTCGCCCTCCATCGCGTCCTGCATGCGCACCCAGTTGCGGATCGCGCCCAGATAATTGCCGAGATGCAAATTTCCGGTGGGCTGGATGCCCGATAGCGTCCGCATGTCTTACTCCTCTGTGGCGACAGGTTTGCCGCGCCGCCGCGTGAGCATGGCGACCAGATCCTTGTCAAGCGCGCCGACGAGGAAGGCGGCGGCGAAAAACGCCGCGCCGCCTGCCGCGACAAGCGCCGCCAGCGACCAGATACGGTCGAACACCCCGCCGCCATAATAGGGCGCCATCATCGGCATCATCCACCACAGCAACCCCGACATCGCAGCAACCGCGACCAGCTGCCGCGCGATACGGCCCGCCAGCCGGGCCGTGAAATGGAACCAGCCGCGGCGGTGAAGCACGGTATAGAGCAGCAGGCAGTTGATGCTGGCCGACGCCGCGGTCGCGCCGGCGAGGCCGACAATGCCGTACCGTTCGACTACATACAGGTTGATCGCGATGTTGATGATCAGCGAGGCAAGCGCCGTCCACACCGGCGTGCGCATGTCCTCGCGCGCGAAAAACCCGGGGTTCAATATCTTGACGATGACATAGGCGGGGAGCCCGGCGACAAGCGCCACGACGATATGCGCCATGATCGCGCCATCGGCCGCGGTGAATTTCCCGCCGACGAAAAAGGCGGCGGTAAAGGCGGGGGCGCAGATCGTGAGCGCGGCGGCGGCGGGCAAGGTCAACAGCGTTGCCATCTCGAAGGCATTGCCCTGCAATCGCTGCGCCTCGGCGGCATCGCCGCCGTGGATATGGCGCGACAGCATCGGCAGGATCGCGGTGCCGAGCGCGATGCCGACGATGCCGAGCGGCATCTGGTTGAGCCGGTCGGCGAGCTTGAGCAAAGTCAGCGAACCCTGCGGCAGCGAGGTCGCGAAGAAAGTGTCGACGAACTGGCTGATCTGATAGATTCCGGCGCCAAAGGTCGCGGGCAGGATCAGCATTCCGAGCTTTTTCACCTCGGGCGTGAATTTGGGCAGCCGCCAGTGGAGCCGGAGCCCCGCGCGCCGCACCGACCAGATCAGGTAAGCGAGCTGTGCGACCCCCGCGAGGCTGACCGACACCGCCAGTGCCACCGCAACGATCCGGTCGTCATGACTGTCGCCGCGCAGCCACCATCCGGTGATAATGCCCGCGATCAGCACGATATTGAGCAGGACTGGGGCAAACGCGCCCGGCGCAAAGCGCGACCGCGCGTTGAGCAGGCCCGACAGCATCGCGACGAGGCTGATCAGCCCGAGATAGGGAAAGGTCAGCCGGCTGAGGAAGACCGCGAGGTCGAACTTGCCCGGCACCTCCTGGAAATCGCGCGCGAGCAGCCAGACGATCGCGGGCATCGCGATCATCATCACCGCCGAAAAGGCGAGCAGCACCCACAGGAAGACCGACAGCACATCGTCGGCGAATTTCGCCGCGGCTTCCTCGCCGCCCTCACCCCCGTCGCCCGTACCGTGCAGCGCGCGGCTGTACATCGGCACGAAGGCGACCGAGAAAGCCCCTTCGGCGAACAGGCGCCGAAAGGTATTGGGTAACGTAAAGGCGAGCTGGAACGCATCGGCAGCAAGGCCGGCACCCAGCACGCGCGCGAGCAGCATGTCGCGGGCGAAGCCGAAAATGCGGCTGACCATCGTCAGCCCGCCGATCGTCCCGACATTCCTGATCAGGCTGCTCATCGCGCGAGGTCAGCCGGACGGGGAGGTGTCAGGCTTCGCCGACCGGCGCGGGGATTTCGCCCTGGCCTTCGCCCTGTGCCTGGACCTGCTGCATGAACAGGCCATGGAAATCGATCGGCTCGAGCAGCAGCGGCGCGAAACCGCCATCGCGGACCGCATCGGCGATGACGCGGCGGGCGAAGGGGAACAGGATGCGCGGCGCTTCAGCGAGGAAGAAGGGCTGAAGCTGGTCTTCGGGGACGTTGCGGACGCCGAACAGGCCCGCATATTTCAGGTCGATCACAAAGCTCGTGCCTTGGTCGGTCTTCGAGGTGACGTCGATCTTGAGCGACACTTCGAACAGATTGTCACCGACGCCTTCGGCCGCGATGTTGAACTGGACGTCGACCTGCGGCGCGTCCTGCCACTGGTAGACCGCCGGCGCGTTCGGATTTTCGAACGACAGATCCTTCACATATTGCGAAATCAGGCCGATCGCCGGGCTCGTGTCCTCGCCGTTCGGCTGAAGGGCGGGATTGTTGATGTCGGCGCTGGTCTCGTCGGCCATGATGCAGGTGCTTTCACTGAAAAGATGGAAACAATATCCGCGCCGCAGACCGTGTCCGGACCGCGACGGGCGGTTGTCGCGGCGCTTAGCAGCGCCCGGCGATCAGCACAATGGGGGCGCGATCCGACGCTATAGCGGCCGGTGAAGCGTTGACCTGCCGCGCGGCAGCGGCCATGGCTATTTGAAACCGAGGCGCGTATCGCCTATGTATCAGCCAGTTTGTTTCCATTGCCCGCATTGGACTGTTGCCCGTGACCGCTTTTTCGATCGTCCTGCTCGCCATGATTGCCGCTTTCCTCGGCATGCGGCTCTATTCGGTGCTCGGCAAGCGCACCGGGCACGAGCAAGAGCCCGTGCTGCCGCGCGAACGGACTGCCGCATCGCCGGTCCGGCTCGACGAGAATGACGGATCGCAGGCCACCGCGCCGGCGCCCGCCGACACTTCGGGCCTCGTTTATGAACCCGCTGCCGAGGTTGGCCTCCGCCAGCTGCTCGCGACCGATCGCCATTTCGACGCCGGCCGGTTCATGGAGGGCGCCGAAGCGGCGTATCGCATGATCTCCGAAGCCTATTGGTCGGGCGACCGCGAGACGCTGCGCGACCTGTGCGATGACGACAGCTACGAAGCTTTTGTCGAAGCGATCGAAGCGCGCGAAGCGCGCGGCGAAACGCTCGACAATCGCCTGATCGGCATCGATTCGGCCAAGATCACTGCGGTCGACGTGGGCCGGACCGAAGCGCGCATCACGGTGCGTTACCAGGCCGATATCAGCGCGATCACGCGCGATGCCGACGGCAAGCTGATCGCCGGGTCGATGAGCGACGCATCGCAGACCGACGATCTATGGAGCTTCCGCCGCGCAATCGGCAGCAGCGACCCCAATTGGCTGCTCGACGAAATCGAAGCTGCCTGATCGCATGCCCGCCGACATGACGCCCGGGGCGCGCCGGGCGCGCGCTTTCGGATTCGCCCTCTGTGCCGCGCTGCCGCTGTTGTCGGGCTGCGCATCGGTCATTCCCGATACGGGCGGCCCGCGCCCCGGTGCCACTGCGCCCGCTCCGACGCCGTCGCCGCGACCGGCCGGCACGCCGCGCCCCTATCAGCCGCGTCGGTCGGAGAGCCCGGGCGCCGCGGCCAAGCCGATCCCGGCGACCCCGCGTGCGCCGCTTCCCGCCGCCGCCGTTCCTGCCAGCGCCACGACCGCCGCGACCAGCGGCGTGATCGCCGGCCCCGATTTTGCGACGCTCGGCGTGACCGCGCAGCAGGCGAGTGCGGCGCTCGCCGCCTTCCGCATCAGCTGCCCGTCGGTGCAGCGGCGTGCCGACACGAGCGGCCTCACCCAAAACGCCGACTGGACCGAAAGCTGCAACGCGGCGAAAAACTGGAAGGACAGCGACGCGTCGGCCTTCTTCACCCGCTATTTCGCTACGGTGCAGGTCGGTGCCGGCACGGCGTTCGTCACCGGCTATTACGAACCCGAAATCGCCGCCTCGCGCACAAAACGCGCGGGCTATGACGTCCCCATCTATCGCCGCCCCGCCGACCTTGTCGAAGTCGACCTCGGCCAGTTTGCCGACGATCTGAAGGGCCGCAAGATCCGCGGCCGCGCCGACGGCCCCAATTTCGTGCGCTATTACGACCGCGCCGCGATCGAGGGCGGCGCGCTCGACGGACGCGGGCTGGAACTCGCTTACGCCGCCGACGCGGCCGAATTTTTCTTCCTGCAGGTGCAGGGGTCGGGCCGCCTCCGCCTTCCCGACGGCGGGATCATGCGTATCGGCTACGACAGCCAGAACGGCCGCGACTATGTCGGCATCGGCAAATTGCTGCTCGACCGCGGCGAGCTTCAACGCGGCCAGGCCTCGATGCAGGGCATCCTCGATTACCTTCGCGCCGACCCGGTGCGCGGCGCCGCGGTGATGAACGAGAATCCGAGCTGGGTCTTTTTCCGCGAACTCACCGGCGCCGGGCCGCTCGGCGCACTCGGCGTGCCGGTGACCGGCCGCGCGAGCGTCGCCGCCGATCCCAAATATGTGCCGCTCGGCGCCCCCGTCTTCCTCTCGCTCGACCGCGCCGAACCCAATGGCTTGTGGATCGCGCAGGATACCGGCGGTGCGATCAAGGGCGCGAACCGCTTCGACAGCTTCTGGGGCGCAGGCGACGAAGCGCGCGCAATCGCCGGTGGCATGTCCGGACGCGGTTCGGCGCTGTTGCTGCTCCCGCGCGCCAGTATCGCGCGGCTGATCCCGGCGCCTTGATGTGCCGCGGCGCCTCGCCCCCGAGGAAAGTGCGCTTTGGAAAAAGGTCGCAGCGACCGTAAAGCCGTTAGCCAAGACGAAGGCGCCGCTTGCGCCCGTCGCGCCGCCGACGGTCAGCCCGCCGCGGCCGACCCCGCGCAGCGCCGCGGCGCCTGCTGCGGCTCCGCGTCCCGCCGCAAAGCTTCCGCCGCCGCGCCGCACGCACCAGGCCGCGACGCTCGATGGCCATTGGGACCGGCGCCTGCGCAAGGGGCTCGTCCGCCCCGACCTTAGCATAGACCTTCACGGCCATACGCTGGCCTCGGCGCAGGCCTTGCTCGACGAGGCGATCGGGCGCGGGCTGATGCGCGGCGCGCGCGTGCTGCTCGTGGTCGCGGGGCGCCTCCGTCCCGGAGCCGACCGCCTGCCGCAGATGCATGGCGACCCGCGCCCCCGTGGCGCGATTCGCGCCTCGCTGCCCGACTGGCTCGCTTACTCACCCTATGCCGACCAGATCGTCGCGCTCCGCCCCGCGCATATCAGCCACGGCGGAGCTGGCGCGGTCTATGTAATCCTGCGGCGGAGCCGCGAGGAATAGTCTCACACAAGGACACAAAGAGGGCAGCTTTCTCCGGCACCGCTGCTCTCGTTCGCGCGAAGCGCCTTATAGAAGGTCGCCTGCGGCGACGCGCGACGTCCGCCAAGCGGTGCGCCCTCTTCGTGTCTTTGTGTGAGATTCTTCCTCTTGGCGACTTTGCGCTTTTGCGTGAGATATTCTCAGCCCGCCAAGGCGCGCATCAATATGCCGCGATAGATGGCGGTCAGCGTGTGGAGATCCGCCACCGCCACCGCCTCGTCGAGCTTGTGCATCGT
>NZ_DASWTD010000587.1:0-8570 GCF_036402335.1 Sphingopyxis sp.
GAAGAAGCGCGGCTGGTCCGGATCTTCCTCCATATAGCCCCAGCTATAGAGGTGGACGAGCGCCGACACCGTCGTGATGACGACGAGCATCACCGCGGTCAGCGTGTCGACGCGCAACTCCCAGTTGAACTGGAGCGCGCCCGAAGACACCCAGTGCAGCACCGGGGTCACGGTCGCTTCGCCGCTGCCCGTCACGAACGACAGGAAGATCGGCCAGCTCAAGGCGCAGCTGGTGAACAGCGCGCCCGTGGTCAGGATTTTCGATGGCACATTGCCGATCACGCGCTGGCCGAGGCCTGCGATGATGGCCGCGAGCAGCGGCAGGAAAACGATCGCCTGGATCACCGGTTTACCCCTTCATCCGGTTGGCATCGTCGACGGCAATGGTGCCGCGGCCGCGGAAGTAAATGACGAGAATGGCAAGACCGATCGCGGCTTCGCCCGCAGCGACGGTCAGCACGAACATCGAGAAGACCTGCCCGACGAGATCGCCGAGCGCGGCGCTGAACGCGACGAGGTTGATGTTCACCGCCAAAAGAATGAGCTCGATCGCCATCAGGATAACGATGATATTCTTGCGGTTGATGAAAATGCCGAGCACGCCGAGCGTGAAGAGCACCGCCGAAACGGCGAGATAATGGCCGACCGAAATCACAATTCCATCCCCTGCCCGACGCCCGGATCGACCAGACGCGTCGCATCCTGCGGGCGGCGCTGGTTCTGCTTCGAGATATTCTGCGTGCGCACCCCGCCGCGCTGGCGATGCGTCAGCACGATCGCGCCGATCATAGCGACGAGCAGGACGATACCCGCCGCCTCGAACAGGAAGATGTAGCGCGTGTAGAGCAACTCACCGATCTGCTGGATATTGCTCTTGTCGCTGACGACCGGTGCCGCACGCGATGCAAGATCGACCCCGCCCGCGCTCCATGCGCCGACCGCGAACACGAGTTCAGCGGCAAGGATGATCGCAACAAGCGCGCCGAGCGGCAGGTAACGGACAAAACCCGCGCGCAGCTCGGCGAAATCGATGTCGAGCATCATTACGACGAACAGGAACAGCACCGCGACCGCGCCGACATAGACGATGACAAGCAGCATCGCGATGAATTCGGCGCCCGCGAGCAGCATCAGACCCGCCGCGTTGAAGAAGGCGAGGATCAGCCACATGACGCTGTGGACGGGGTTGCGCGCGAAAATCACCATCGCCGCAGAGGCAATGACGATGGTCGCGAAGAGGTAGAAGGCGAAGAGCTGGATCATGTGCGCGCGCCCTTATCGATAGGGCGCGTCGGCGGCAAGATTCGCCGCGATCGCGCGTTCCCATTTGTCGCCATTGGCGAGTAGCTTGGCCTTGTCATAGAGCAGTTCTTCGCGCGTTTCGGTCGCGAATTCGAAGTTCGGCCCCTCGACGACGGCATCGACCGGACATGCCTCCTGGCAGAAGCCGCAATAGATGCACTTGGTCATGTCGATGTCGTAGCGCGTCGTGCGGCGCGAGCCGTCTTCACGCGGTTCGGCCTCGATCGTGATCGCCTGCGCCGGGCACACCGCCTCGCACAGCTTGCACGCGATGCAGCGTTCCTCGCCGTTCGGATAGCGGCGCAGCGCATGCTCGCCGCGGAAACGCGGGCTGAGCGGGTTCTTCTCGAACGGATAGTTGATCGTCGCCTTCGGCTTGAAGAAATATTTCAGCGTCAGCCAATGGGCTTTGACGAACTCCCACAAAGTGAAGCTTTTGATGAGGTGGGCAATGGTACTCATGAATACCTCGTCAGCATCAGATAGCCGGAGATCAGGAAGATCCAGAGGAGCGAGATCGGCAGGAAAACCTTCCAGCCCAGCCGCATCAGCTGGTCATAGCGATAGCGCGGGACGGTTGCCTTGACCCAGCTGAAGACGAAGAAGAAGAACAGGATCTTCGCGAACAGCCAGATGATGCCGGGGACGACATAGAGCGGCGCCCAGTCGATCGGGGGCAGCCAACCGCCCCAGAAGAGCACGGCGTTGAGCGTGCACATCAGCAGGACGTTGGCATATTCGCCGAGCCAGAAGAGCGCGAAGCTCATCGACGAATATTCGGTCTGGTACCCCGCGACGAGTTCCGATTCCGCCTCGGTCAGGTCGAACGGCGCGCGGGCGGTTTCGGCGAGCGACGAGATCAGGAACATCACCGCGAGCGGGAAAAGCAGCAGGTTGAAGCCGAAGGCGTTGACGATGCCGAAGCCGTGGCCGATCTGCGCCTTGACGATCTCGTTCATGTTGAAGCTGTCGGCGAACAGCACGACGCCGATCAGGATGAAACCGATCGAGACTTCGTAGCTGATCATCTGCGCCGAGGCGCGCATCGCCGAAAAGAAAGGATATTTCGAGTTCGACGCCCAGCCCGACAGGATCACGCCATAGACGCCGAGCGACGAGATCGCGAGGATATAGAGCAGCCCGACGTTGATATCGGCGAGTACCGCGCCCGAATTGAACGGGATCACCGCCCACGCCATCAGCGCTACGGTGAAGGTGATGATCGGCGCGATCAGGAACAGTCCGCGGTTCGCCGACGTGGGTATGATCGTTTCCTGCAGGAACACTTTCAAACCGTCGGCGAACGATTGCAGCAAGCCGAAGGGACCGACAACGTTCGGACCGCGGCGCAGCGCGATCGCCGCCCAGATCTTGCGGTCGGCATAAATGATCATCGCAACCGCGAGCATCAGCGGCAGCGCGATGAGCAGGATGCCGCAAATCGTCGCGACGCCCCACGCCCAGTTCGGGTCCATGCCCCAGGAAATGAAGGTCTCGGTCATTTCCGCGCCCCGTCCTGGTTTTTCCAACCATTATGCGGCCCGGGTCTTTCCGACTTGCGCGGATTGAACCCGCGCCACACCGAATAGCCCATCCCGACCAGCAACACGCTGGCAATCGCATGCACCGGGGTCATTCCGCGGCCTCCGCAAAGTCTGCGCCATGGATCAGCTCTTCCGAGCAGCGCTGCATCGTCGGCGACGCGCGGCAGATGGCGTTGGTGAGGTAGAAATCCTTGATCGGCGACGGGATCGCGCGCGCCTCGGGCTTCGCGGGCAGCTTCGGCACGGTCCAGCCATAGTCGGCGAGGCCTTCGACACCGAGCGCCGGCACCGCGGCGATCATCGCCGCACGGCACTGCGCAAAGCTGTCGAAGCCGAGCGAAACGCCGAGCGCATCGGCGAGCGCACGGAAAATGCTCCAATCCTCGCGCGCGTCGCCGGGTGCGAACACCGCCTTTTCGCTGCGCTGGACGCGGCCTTCGGTGTTGACCGTGGTGAAGTCCTTTTCGGTCCACGCGGCCGCCGGCAGGATGACGTCGGCGGCATGCGCGCCCTTGTCGCCATGGTGGCCGACATAGACTTTGAACGTATCGGGCAGCGCCGCAAAATCGACCTCGTCGGCGCCGAGGAAGAAGGCAAGCTTCGGCTTCGCCGCGATCACGTCCTTGATCCCGCCGGGCAGGCCGTAGCCGAGCATCAGCGAGCCCATGCGCGCCGCCGAGAAATGCACGACATTATAGCCGTTCCAGCCCTGTCCTGAGCCTGTCGAAGCGGCGTCCTTGACCGCATTCACCGACTTGGCGAGCGCGAGGCCCGCGCCGTGGACGCCGGGCACCGACAAGGCGCCGCCGCCGAAGATCAGCATCGGCCGCTCGGCACCCTTCAGCGCGTCGAGCACATGCGCCGGCAGCTTCGCAACCAAAGAAGCATCGTCGCCGAGCCACTCGGTCTTGTACGTCAGGTCGGTTTCGGGACCGATCGCAAAGACCTTCGCGCCCTTCTTCCACACCGCCTTGCGGACGCGCGTGTTGATCAGCGGCGCTTCCCAGCGGAGGTTCGTGCCGACGAGCAGGATCACGTCGGCATTTTCGGCCTCGGCGATGCCGGTATTGAAATTGACCGCCGACAGGCTGGTGACGTCATAGTCGAGGCCGGTCTGGCGTCCTTCGAGCAGGGTGCCCCCGAGCGCAGTGACGAGCGACTTCGCGGCGAACATCGTCTCGCAATCGGCGAGATCGCCCGCGATCGCCGCGACCGACGAACCGGCGTTCACCGCCTTGATCGCGGCGAAGGCTTCGGCCCAGCTTGCAGGCTGGAGCGCGCCGTTGACGCGGACATAGGGCTGGTCGAGGCGGCGACGGGTCAGGCCGTCGACATGGTGGCGCGTCTTGTCGTTCGCCCATTCCTCGTTCACGTCGTCGTTGACGCGCGGCAGCACGCGCAGGACCTGACGGCCGCGTGCGTCGATGCGGACATTGGTGCCGACCGCATCCATCATGTCGATGCCGAGCGTCTTGGTGAGCTCCCACGGACGCGCTTCGAACGCATAGGGCTTGCTGGTCAGCGCGCCGACCGGGCACAGATCGACGATATTGCCCGACAATTCGCTGCCGACCGCACGTTCGAGGTACGACGTGATCTGCATATTCTCGCCGCGATAGATCGCACCGACATCTTCCACGCCCGCGACTTCCTCCGCAAAGCGGACGCAGCGCGTGCACTGGATACACCGGGTCATCACCGTCTTGACGATGGGGCCCATATATTTCTCGGTGACCGCGCGCTTGTTCTCGTCGTAGCGCGTCGCGCCGCGGCCATAGGCGACCGACTGGTCCTGCAGGTCGCACTCGCCGCCCTGATCGCAGATCGGGCAGTCGAGCGGGTGGTTGATGAGCAGGAACTCCATCACCCCTTCGCGCGCCTTCTTCACCATCGGGCTGTCGGTCTTGATCACCTGACCCTCGGCGGCCGGCAGCGCGCACGATGCCTGCGGCTTCGGCGGGCCGGGCGCGACCTCGACGAGGCACATACGGCAATTGCCCGCGATCGACAGGCGTTCATGGTAGCAGAAGCGCGGAATTTCCTTCCCCGCCATCTCGCACGCCTGCAGAACGGTCGCGCCCTGCGGGACGTCGAGTTCTACGCCATCTACGGTTACTTTAGGCATTATTTTGTCCGCCCGTTTGAACTATCTTTGGGTCGCGAAAGGTCTTTCGGGCGAGCGTCATGGACCGCCTTTGCGAAACGGTCGATGTCGACCCCTGCCTCAGCATGGCCGCAAGCAGCGCCACCTTTTATCAGCGCTTGCATGAAAGCAATTTCGTCTTTCGTCGAAACAATGGTTTCGGCTTCTGAAGGTGCCTTTTCCCAAAGGCATTTGGCAAAAGCCGCTTCGTCCTTCGCGCTCAGGGTTGAAGTCGAAGCGAGGAGCATGGCGCCGAAAAGAACTGTCGAAACGGCGCTGATCATTCCGCCGCCTCCACCATGCCGCCATTCTCGCGGATGCGGCGTTCGATTTCGGGGCGGAAATGCTTGATCAGGCCCTGGATTGGCCACGCCGCGGCGTCGCCGAGCGCGCAAATGGTGTGGCCCTCGACCTGCTTGGTCACGTCGAACAGCGTGTCGATCTCGCTGATGTCGGCGTCGCCGGTGCGCAGCCGCTCCATCACGCGCCACATCCAGCCGGTGCCTTCGCGGCACGGTGTGCACTGGCCGCAGCTTTCATGCTTGTAGAAATAGCTGATGCGGCTGATCGCCTGGACGACGTCGGTCGACTTGTCCATGACGATCGCTGCCGCGGTGCCGAGGCCCGATCCGACGGCTTTCAGCCCGTCGAAATCCATCGGCGCGTCCATGATCTCGGCTGCGGGGACGAGCGGAACCGACGAACCGCCCGGGATCACCGCGAGCAGATTGTCCCAGCCGCCACGAATGCCGCCGCAATGCGTGTCGATCAGTTCGCGGAAGGTGATGCCCATCTCTTCCTCGACGACGCATGGGCGATTCACATGGCCGCTGATCTGGAAAAGCTTGGTGCCCTTGTTATTCTCGCGCCCGAAGGACGAGAACCACGGCGCGCCGCGGCGCAGGATCGTCGGGACGACCGCGATGCTTTCGACATTGTTGACCGTCGTCGGGCAGCCGTAAAGGCCCGCCCCCGCCGGGAACGGCGGCTTCAGGCGCGGCTGGCCCTTCTTGCCCTCGAGGCTTTCGATCATCGCGGTTTCTTCGCCGCAGATGTACGCGCCGGCGCCGCGGTGGACGAAGACGTCGAAGTCGTAGCCCGACTTGGCCGCGTTCTTGCCGAGCAGGCCGGCGTCATACGCTTCCTGCACCGCGGCGAAGAGCGTCTCGGCCTCGCGGATGAACTCACCGCGGATATAGATGTACGCGGCGCGCGCGCGCATCGCGAAGCCCGCGATCAGGGCACCTTCGATCAGCTTGTGCGGATCGTGGCGGATGATCTCGCGGTCCTTGCACGAACCCGGTTCGGATTCGTCGGCGTTGATGACGAGGAAGCTCGGGCGGTCGGCGCGCGGTTCCTTCGGCATGAAGCTCCACTTGAGTCCCGTCGGGAAACCCGCGCCGCCGCGGCCGCGCAGACCCGACGCCTTGATCTCTTCGATGATCGCGTCCTGGCCGCGCTTCATCAGGTCCTTGGTATTGTCCCAATCGCCGCGCGCCTGCGCGGATTTGAGGTTCCACGGCTGGAACCCGTAGAGATTGGTGAAAATGCGATCCTTGTCGGCGAGCATTAGCGGCGCCCCTTTCCGAACAGGGCCTCGGCGCCGAAATAGAGCGCGAGAATGATCGCGACGACCAGCGCCAGATGCAGGACGCTGAACGCGACCTTCATGACAAAGGCGATCGCGACGAAGGCGATCATCACGAAGACGATCAGGATGATCAGATGAAGGATTTTCTGCAAGTCCATCACCAGTCCTTCCGGTAATCATGGTTCGACGACACCATCTCTTTCAGCGTCGTCGGGCCGCCCTCGGGCTCGCTCGTATGACGCCCCGGGACCTGCGTCCCCGCCTTCGGCGTCTCGCCTGCGGCAAGTGCGTCGAGAATGCGCGCCATGCTGTCGAAATCGAGGTCTTCGTAATTATCGTCGTTGATCTGGACCATCGGCGCGTTGGTGCAGGTTCCCATGCACTCGACCTCGGTCAGCGTGAACAGGCCGTCGGGCGTCGTCTTGCCCTTCACCATGCCGCGGTTCTTGCACGCCGCCATCACATCGTCCGACCCGCGCAGCATGCACGGCGTCGTGCCGCAGACCTGCACATGATAGCGGCCGACGGGCACGAGATTGTACATGGTGTAGAAGGTCGCGACCTCATAGGCGCGGATGAACGGCATATCGAGCTGCGCCGCGACATATTCGATCACCGGCACGGGCAGCCAGCCCTGCGTCTGCGTCTCGGCGCCGACCTGGCGCTGCGCGAGATCGAGCAAAGGCATCACCGCCGAACGCTGGCGCCCCGCGGGGTAGCGTGCGATGACCGCCTTCGCCTTCTCGGCATTTTCCGCCGTCCACGCAAAAGCGCCCCAGCGCGCGCGGGTTTCGGCTTCATCGGGGATTTGGGGTGCGTCAGCCATTGGAGACATTCTCTTTGAAGTAGAAAGACGCCTCGATCCGCGTCATGCGCAAGCGCCGGATGCGAAGAAACATCCCGACGCCAAAAGAAAGAGTCGGTACAGTCCACAGCCCTCGAAGAAGCCTCACATCATCATAGATTAACGCGCCAACAATGGTGATGGCGGCCGTGAGAGCGGCCATTCCAAAATAGAATCGCTCGTGAGACTTGCTCGGGGCTGGCTTCGGCGCACGACCAAGATGCTCGTCATTTGCATGAACCAAGTCGAAGAATTTCGGGACATAACTCACCGATCACACTCCCCGAACACGACGTCAATCGCCCCGATAATTGCAGTGGTATCGGCGAGCATATGGCCCTTCGACATCATGTCCATCGCCTGCAAATGCGAAAACGCCGTCGGGCGGATCTTGCAGCGATACGGCTTGTTGGTGCCGTCGCTGACCAGATAGACGCCGAATTCGCCCTTCGGACTTTCGGTCGCGACATAGACTTCGCCCGCGGGGACGTGGAAGCCCTCGGTGTAGAGCTTGAAGTGATGGATCAGCGATTCCATCGACTGCTTCATCTCGCCGCGCTTCGGCGGCACGACCTTACGGTCGAGGCTGGCGATCGGGCCCGTCGGCATGTCGCGCAGGCACTGGAGGATGATGCGCGCCGACTGATAGACTTCCTGCACGCGGACCATGAAGCGGTCGTAGCAGTCGCCGCGCGTGCCGACAGGGATGTCGAAGTCCATCTTCGCATAGGCGTCATAGGGCTGCGACTTGCGCAAATCCCAAGCGATGCCGCTGCCGCGGATCATCGGGCCCGAGAAACCCCATGCCAGCGCGTCTTCCTTCGACACCGTCGCGATATCGACGTTGCGCTGCTTGAAGATGCGGTTGTCGATGACAAGGCTCATGGCATCGCCGAACAGCTTCGGCAGGCGCTTCTCGCACCATTCGCCGATGTCGTAGAGCAGCCGTTCGGGAACATCCTGGTGCACACCTCCCGGACGGAAATATGCCGAGTGCATGCGCGCGCCCGACGCGCGCTCGAAAAAGTTCAGGCAATCCTCGCGCAGCTCGAACACCCACAGGTTCGGCGTCATCGCGCCGACGTCCATGACGTGCGACCCGATGTTGAGCATATGATTGCAGATGCGCGTCAGCTCGGCGAACAG
>NZ_DASWTD010000588.1:0-4699 GCF_036402335.1 Sphingopyxis sp.
TGCTCCGCACAGAAACGTGGCAGGTGAGGGCGGCGGTTTCCCGCCGCCCTCGATATGTCAGAAGTCCATCGCCGGCATCGGCGCGGCCTTCTCCTCCTTCGGCAGCTCCGCGACGAGCGCCTCGGTAGTGATGAGCAGCGAGGCGACCGACGCCGCGTCCTGGAGCGCGGTGCGCACGACCTTGGCGGGATCGATCACGCCGGCCTTGACGAGATCCTGATATTCGCCGGTGGCGGCGTTGAAGCCCCAGCTATACTCCTCGCTTTCGAGCAGCTTGCCGACGATCCAGGCGCCGTCCTCGCCGGCATTGTCGGCGATCTGGCGCGCCGGGGCGCGGAGCGCGCGCCGGACGATGTCGATGCCCGACTGCTGGTCGTCGTTTGCGGCCTTGAGGCCTTCGAGCGCCTTCAGCGAGCGCAGCAGCGCGATGCCGCCGCCGGGCAGGATGCCTTCCTCGACCGCTGCCCGCGTTGCGTGGAGCGCGTCGTCGACGCGGTCCTTCTTTTCCTTGACCTCGACCTCGGTCGCGCCGCCGACGCGGATCACCGCGACGCCGCCCGCGAGCTTGGCGAGCCGCTCCTGCAGTTTCTCACGGTCATAGTCGCTCGTCGTCGTTTCGATCTGCTGGCGTATCTGCGCAATGCGTCCGTCGATGTCGGATTTGGCGCCGACGCCGTCGACGATCGTCGTATTATCCTTGTCGATGACGACCTTCTTGGCGCGCCCGAGCATGTTGATCGTGACACTCTCGAGCTTGATGCCGAGTTCCTCGCTCACGACATTGCCGCCGGTGAGCACCGCGATATCCTCGAGCATCGCCTTGCGGCGATCGCCGAAGCCGGGTGCCTTGACCGCCGCGACCTTGAGCCCGCCGCGCAGCCGGTTGACGACGAGCGTTGCGAGCGCGTCGCCTTCGACATCCTCGGCGATGATCAGCAGCGGCTTGCCTGACTGGACGACGCCCTCGAGCAGCGGCACCATCGCCTGCAGGTTCGAGAGTTTCTTCTCGTGGATGAGGATATAGGGGTCGTCGAGCTCGACCTTCAGCTTCTCGGCATTGGTGATGAAATAGGGCGAGAGATAGCCGCGGTCGAACTGCATGCCCTCGACCGTCTCGAGCTCGGTCGCGAGGCTCTTCGCTTCCTCGACCGTGATCACGCCCTCGTTGCCGACCTTCTCCATCGCTTCGGCGAGGATGCGGCCGACCTCTTCGTCGCCATTCGCCGAAATCGTCGCGACCTGCGCGATCTCGCTGTTGGCGCCGACCTTCTTGGCATGCGCCTCAAGATCCTTGACCACGGCGCCCACGGCGAGGTCGATGCCGCGCTTGACGTCCATCGGGTTCATGCCCGCGGCAATCGCCTTCGAGCCTTCGCGAACGATCGCCTGCGCGAGCACGGTCGCAGTGGTCGTGCCGTCGCCGGCCTTGTCATTCTGCTTGCTCGCGACCTCGCGCAGCATCTGCGCGCCCATATTCTCGAACTTGTCGGCAAGCTCGATTTCCTTGGCGACGGTGACGCCGTCCTTGGTGATGCGCGGCGCGCCGAAGCTTTTCTCGATCACGACGTTGCGGCCCTTGGGCCCCAGCGTGACCTTCACTGCATTGGCCAGCGTATCCACGCCGCGCAGCATGCGATCACGCGCGTCCGACGCAAATTTCACGTCCTTGGCAGCCATTCTGACCTCCTTCTTGATGTCCTTTCAGTTGCTGATGAATGCGGCTTTATGCCGCCTGCTTGAGCGCCTCGGCCTGCTCGATCACGCCGAGAATATCGCTCTCCTTCATGATGAGCAGTTCCTCGTTATCGATGCGGACCTCGGTCCCCGACCATTTGCCGAACAGGATGCGGTCGCCGGCCTTGACGTCGAGCGGGGTGACCGTGCCGTCCTCGGCGCGGGCGCCCGGGCCGACGGCGACGACCTCGCCCTCCTGCGGCTTTTCCTTGGCGGTGTCGGGGATGATGATGCCGCCCGAGGTCTTCTCCTCGGCTTCGATGCGGCGGACGACCACACGGTCGTGCAAGGGACGGAAATGCATGCATAACCTCCATGTTGCATAACGATATGATAAGCCGGCGCGCCTGTCCGGGACGCGCGGCGCCAACGAGCTAGGAAGCGAATTTTTTCGCTTCAAGAGGTTTGGCCAAAATTTTTTGGCACTCGCAAGTCATGACCGCCAGCAGGTCTCATTGCAGACGCGGAGTATCGATTTCACCTCTTGACGCGACTCGATTCGGTTCCAAAATTTCAGCTCCGCGGCCCGCATGGCCGCGCATGGTGAAAAGGAATGGCGACAAAGGAAGGAGGCACGACATGTCCGAGCCATTTTCCCGTTTTCTTCATCCGTTCGACGTGGCGCGTCACCCGAGCCTCGAGCCCGAGGTGAAGCGTGCGCTGCTCGCATCCTGGGCATCCGACCGGTCTTCGGTCCGCGACCAGCCGGCGCTTCGCAAACCGCCCGGCGCGCGCCGCGCGGTCCCCGTCGACGATGTGCTTGCCGCATTGCGCTCGCTCGACCGTGGCGGCGAGCAACGCGCGCCCGGACCATGAGCGATCGCGGCTTTGTCGCCCAGCTCGAAGGCTACCGCCTGACGACGGCGGAAGTTCATTATTACCGGCCCGACGCGCCGTCGCTGCTCCAGCTGTTCGTATGGCAGGACCATGATCTCGCGCCCGATTTTCCGGTGCTCTTCGATTTCCTCGTTCACTGGCGGCGCGAGATCGGGGCCGCGCTTCATTCGGTCCGGGTCGCGCACGACGCGCTGATCCGGCCGGCCGAGTGGCATGCGGTCGATGATATTATCGAGATCCGGTGAAGACAGAGGCGGTGACAGGCCGACGTTGGCATCCGCTGCGACCAATTGGCAACCCGGTGCGTTTCACCGTCGCGCTTTTCGCGAAGGAGATGAGAATGGCGACCGAATGCACGGCCTATCGCGATTCGAAGGGAGGTCTTCACTCGACTCCCGAAAAGGCGACGCTCGCGGACCTTGCGGGCGTGCTCGGGCGCGTCGGCGAAGAGGGCGGCATGACCGCGGGCGTTGCCAAGCTCCTGCTCGACAAGCGCGAAGAGATCGAACGCGTGTTCCAGGAGCATGACGCGATGCTCGCCTCGCCGCCGGTGGATCCGGGAGAGGTGCTGGCGAAGCCGAACGGGCGTGCCGTAGCATAGGACAGGCGGCGAGATTGACGGCCCGCGTCCACCGCCGTGCCGGCTATGACGAATGCGAGTCCCGCTTTTCGGCAATAGCGCTCGGCGGCAGCCCGATCGGGAAAGCGCAGGTCGATCGTCGCGAGCGGATCACCGCCACCGGTCCATCCGGTCAGCGGATCGAGCGAGGACGGCCAGCGCGGACGAAAGCGGACGCGCCACTGTCCATGCAGCGCACGCCCGCCGCGCTCGGCTATGGCGGCCGGTTCGATCACCGCCCGCGCATCCGGCGGCAGCATGCTGGTCGCGAAGCGGTCGTACATGCCGGCGGCAGACGGCCCGGAGCCTTGGCCCCGGGCCGAACCGTCAGGCGGCCTTGCCATTGACCGGGATACGGCGAACATTCTCGTTCGCCGCCTCGGTCTTCGGCAGGGTGACGGTGAGCACGCCGTTGGTGAAGGTCGCGCTCGCCTGCTCGCGATCGATTCCGTGCGGAAGGCCGATCCGCCGTTCGAAGCAGCCATAGCTGCGCTCCGAATAGCCGCGATCCTGGTCTTCGATTTCGGCGCGTTTCTCGCCGCGCAGCGTCAGCACGCCTTCCTCGACGCTGATATCGACATCCTTCTCGTCAAGGCCGGGAAGCTCGGCGGTGACGCGGACCTCCTTGCCGGTCTCCGCAAGCTCGATGCGCGGCCAGCCGGGCGCGCGATCGAAGCCGTCAAAGGCGGGTACGCCGAAGCCGCGAAAAACATCGTCGAACAGCCGGTTCACCTCGCGGTGCAGTGAGAGCAGAGGGTACGACGCCGTGACTTCTGCGGATTCGGCGCGCACGGGGACGGGAAGCCGGTTCTCCTGCCGGCTCCAGGGAATGAGATCCTGAGTTGCCATGGTTCATCTCCTTTCTGGCATGAGCGTTGAGGGCAAGACCCGCCGGTCGCCATCCGTTTCGGGATGGCGCCGGCGAGCCTGTTCGGTTGGGTCAGGCCGCTTCGCGGGCCTTGTCTTCGGACGCTGCGATCCGCTCGGCGGGCTTGCCGTTGCCGATCGCGATCTTGCGCGGCTTCATCGCCTCGGGGACGACGCGTTTCAGCTCGATGCTGAGCAGGCCGTTCTCGAAGCTCGCACTGCCGACCTCGATGAAGTCGGCGAGCTGGAAGCGCCGCTCGAAATCGCGCGTCGCGATGCCCTTGTGCAGATAGGCATCCTTGCCGTCGCTCGCGGCGCGCTGGCCCGTGACGCTAAGCTGGTTCTGCTGCGCCACCACCTCGATCTCTTCGGGCCGGAAGCCCGCGATAGCGAGCGTGACGCGGTAGCTATCCTCGCCGTCCTTCACGATGTCGAACGGCGGATAGCCATCCGCAACGTCACCGCGCGGTTCGGTCTCGAGCAGATCGAAGAGCCGGTCGAAGCCGACCGTCGAACGCCGATAGGGCGTAAAGTCGAAGTTGGTTCTCATTTCCAAATCCTCCAGGTTGAAGCAATTCGGGCATGAGATGCGCCGGTACAAAGAGCCGGCGCTCTCCATGTCCAGCCGGACCCGGATTTCGG
>NZ_DASWTD010000589.1:0-2779 GCF_036402335.1 Sphingopyxis sp.
AAAAACTCGATTGCGGATCGGGGGTGCGACCGCAATATGCAGGAGCACGCCATATCGCGGTGCCGGGCGCCCGCATTCCGGAACTGGGCGAAGTGTTGCGCGCCTTCAAGGACAGCGAAGCGCTTTTCTTCGCCGAAACCAAGATACCCAAGGACGCCGACATCGATCCTGTCAAATTCGCAACCCTGCTGGATGCAGCGGTGCGCGAAAATGGCCTGGAGGACCGGCTGATCCTCCAGTCGTTCGATTTTCGCACGATCGATGCGCTGCACCGGATCAATCCCCGCATCCGCACCTGCCTGCTCGGCGTGCCGCGGCAGACGCGCGACTATCTCGCGATGCTGCGCCGGCATCACGCCACCTGCATCGTGCTGGGCCATGACGAGATCGACCGGACCGAAACCGGTCGATTGCAGGGCGCCGGCATCCTCGTCTTCTCGGGAGTCGCCGATCAGGAAGACCAATGGCGGAAATATGCCGACCTTGGTGTCGACGCCATTTTCACCAACGATCCCGAAGGCGCGGTCGCATTCCTCAAACGATCCGGGCTCCGCGACTGACACGATCGTGGCCACGCCGCCAGGATAAACCACCCGCCCTTTCCCGTTTCCCGAATTCAAAGGCCCCGGACATGAACCCTGCCATCGAACTGGATCGCCGCAAACTCATCAAGGCGGCGGGAGGTCTGGCCTTGTTCGCCGGCCTTTCGCGCACGCCGCTGTTCGCGCAGCCGCTTGGCGCCAACCCGTTTACGTTGGGCGTTGCATCGGGCGATCCGTGGCCGGACGGTTTCGTGATCTGGACGCGTCTCGCGCCGCGCCCGTTCGACGAGCATGGCGGGATGCCCGCCGCGCATGTGCCGGTGCGCTGGGAAGTCGCCGAGGATGCGGCGTGCTCGCGCATTGTCCGGAGCGGCGAGACGATGGCGCTGCCCGAGTTGGGCCACGCGGTGCATGTCGAGGTCGGCGGGCTGCTGCCGCACCGCCCCTATTGGTATCGCTTCATGGTCGCCGGATCGGATAGCAGCCCGGTCGGCACCGCACGCACTGCGCCCGCACGCGATGCGCTTGCGGAGCGCATCCGGATCGGCGTCGCCGGGTGCCAGAACTACGAGATGGGCTATTACGACGCCTGGGCGCATCTCGCGAACGAACCCGACCTCGACCTGATCTTCCACTATGGCGACTATATCTACGAAAGCGGCACGATGCCGCTGGGGTCGCGCGCCAAGGGTTCCCCGATCGTTCGCCAGCATCTCGGCGATGAAATCTACAGTATCGAGGACTATCGCCGCCGCTACGCCCAATACAAGAGCGATCCAGCCCTCCAGGCGGCGCACGCCGCGTGCGCCTTTGCCTGTTCGTTCGACGATCACGAGATCGACAATAATTGGGCCGGCGATTTCGATCAGGACGGGACCAGCGCCGAAATCTTCGCATTGCGCCGCTTCGCCGGTCTGCAGGCGTGGTACGAGAATATGCCCGTCCGCAAGGCCCAGTTCCCCGGCGGCGGCGGTCTCACCGCCTATCGCCGCCTCGACTATGGCCGCCTGTTGCGCACGCACATGCTCGACACGCGCTCGTATCGCTCGGACCAGCCTTGCAACGACGGCAAGATTCAACCGTGCCCCAGGGAAGCGCTCAACGCACCGGATATGCTGGGAGCCGCACAGGAAGCATGGCTGGACGACGGGCTCGGCAATCAGGCGACGTGGAACCTGCTGGCGCAGCAGGTGATCGTGATGCCGGTCGATTTTCGCACCGAGGATGCGGCCGAAGGAAAATTCGCTACCGATCTTTGGGACGGTTACCGGCCGGCGCGAGCACGGCTGATCGAATCGATCCGCAAGCACGACCTGACCAACGTCGTCATCGCGACCGGCGACCACCATCGCCATCTCGTCGGGTCGGTTCCGGAGAATGACGCGCGGCCCGATGGCGCCAAGGTCGCTGTCGAGTTCCAGGCCGCTTCGATCACATCCAACGGCAACGGCAGGGGCGAGACGGGCCTCGAGCATATGATGCGCAACAACCCGCACTTCGACCTGTATACCGACCGGCGCGGCTACCAGCTTTTCGATATTACGCCCAAGGCGTGGACGACCGAGGTCAAGGTGATGGATCAGGTCGAACAGCCGGGCGGCAGGATCAGCACGCTCGCCAGATATGCGGTGACGCCCGATGCACCCGTCCTCCATCGCGCATGAACGATCGGCAGAGAGGCCGGAAGAGCGAGCAAGCGCACCGAACTTCGGCTAGCGCGTTATGTCTTGCGTCACATCGGTTGCACGGTCGATCGCCGGGCGCGAGAAGGGCGCAAAATCCCCGCGAAGACCATGTTTGAGCGCGGCCAGCGCAAGGCCGTGCTTCGCCACCTCCGCCAGGCCCTTGCCTTCCCACAATCCGTCGAGCACGCCGGCCGCAAAGGCGTCTCCGGTTCCGACCCGGTCGATTATCGGCGCGATGATCGCAGGATCGCTTACGCCCCGGGCCTCGCGACTATCGATACGCGCGGTCAGCCGGTGCGTGTCCGCGTCCATGATTTCGCGGGCGGTGGATGCTACATATTCGAGCGATGGGAAGTGATCGAGTAGCGCGAGCGCCGCCTCGCGCCGCCGGTCTTCGCCATCACCCGAAAAATCGCGGCCGAGAAGCAGCGCCGCGTCGCGATGATTGCCGAACAGCAGCGTCGCCTGTGCGACGATCGGCTTCAATATCGCGGCGGGTTCGGACGCCCAGCGCTCCCAAAGTCGGCCGCGCCAATTGCCGTCGAACGACAC
>NZ_DASWTD010000590.1:0-6577 GCF_036402335.1 Sphingopyxis sp.
CCTGGGCTGGGCCGCGTGGCTCGGTCTGCGCGGGGTGTCGGGGCTTGCCAATGGTCAGGCGTTCACTTTCTTTATCCCGCAGACGATTTCGGCGATCACCGGTTTTTCGCTGACGCTGATACTGTCGGTTTGTTATCGCGCGCTGATCAGTCGCCGTCCGCTGCTCATGTGGGGTGTCAGCTTCGGCCTCGCCGGGGTTGCGACCGCACTCTGGGCCTTTATCGACGCCTGGGTCGCGCAGATCCAGAACCCGGCAAGCGAGGCGGGGTTTACCAGCCTCCTCCTGGGCGCGGTCTATATCGACGCAACCTCGCTCGCGGCCTGGTCGGCGCTCTATTTCGCAATCAATTATTTCCTCCAGCTGGAGGAGCAGAATGACCGCGTCATCCGGCTCGAGGCGCAGGCGGCGTCGGCGCAGCTTGCGATGCTGCGCTATCAGCTCAACCCGCATTTCCTGTTCAACACGCTCAACAGCATCTCGACGCTGGTGCTTCTGAAACAGGCCGAGCCCGCCAATGCGATGTTGTCGCGCCTGTCGGCGTTCCTCCGCTACACGCTCGCGAACGAGCCGACCGCGCAGGTTACGCTTGCGCAGGAGATCGAGACGCTGAAGCTCTATCTCGACATCGAAAAGATGCGCTTCGAGGAGCGGCTGCGGCCGCATTTTGCAATCGATCCCGCGGTTTCGCGCGCGCGCCTGCCCTCGCTTTTGCTCCAGCCACTGATCGAAAATGCGATCAAATATGCGGTAACGCCGCAGGAAGAGGGCGCCGATATCACGATTTCCGCACAACTGGCCGGTCAAAATGTTCGCATCACCGTGTCCGACACCGGCGCGGGATTGTCAGCGGAAACAACGGACCCCACCACTGGCTTTGCAACGGAATCGACCGGTGTGGGTTTAGCCAACATCAGGGACCGGTTGGCGCAGGCTTTTGGCGACCAGCACCGGTTCGACGTCCATGTGGGCGCTGAGGGCGGGTTCACGGTGGTTATCGAGTTTCCGTTCCAGCCCGATGGGCAAATGACGATTGGAACCGAGAGAACATGACGATCAGAACCATCCTGGTGGATGATGAAAAACTGGCCACCCAAGGCCTGCAACTGCGGCTCGAACCGCATTCGGACGTCGAAATCGTCGACACCGCCCAGAATGGCCGCGAAGCCATCCGCAAGATCAAGACGCATAAACCCGACCTTGTGTTCCTCGACATCCAGATGCCGGGGTTCGACGGCTTTTCGGTAATCCAGGGCCTGATGGAGGTCGAGCCGCCGCTCGTGGTGTTTGTCACCGCCTATTCGGACCATGCGATCCGCGCATTCGAGGCGCAGGCGGTCGATTATCTGGTCAAGCCGGTCGAGCCCGAGCGGCTTGCCGATGCGCTCGATCGCGTGCGCCAGCGGCTTTCGGAAAAGCGTGGCGCGGCCGAAGTCGAACGGCTCAAGACCGTGCTGGCCGAGGTCGCCCCCGAAGCGGTCGAGGATTATGATGCCGAGACCCAGCCCGACGCGCATGCCGCCGACCGCTATGAAAAAATGATCAATATCAAGGATCGCGGCCAGATTTTCCGCGTCGACGTCGACAGCATCGAACGCATCGACGCGGCCGGCGACTATATGTGCATCTATACCGCCGACAACAGCCTGATCCTGCGCGAGACGATGAAGGATCTGGAAAAGCGGCTCGACCCGCGCAACTTCCAGCGCGTCCATCGCTCGACGATCGTGAACCTCAGCCAGGTCAAGCAGGTCAAGCCGCACACCAACGGCGAATGTTTCCTCGTGCTGGGTTCGGGCGCGCAGGTGAAGGTCAGCCGGAGCTATCGCGACGTGGTCGCGCGCTTCGTGCATTGATTTGATGAAGGCGCCGGCATCGTCCGGCGCCTTTTTCGTTAGAGCTGATGCCCGGTGCGGTCGCGCTTCGTCGCGAGATATTGCTCGTTATATTTGTTCGTCGGTAGCGCGAGCGGAATGCGCTCGACGACGTCGACGCCTTCCTTTTCGAGCCGCGCGACCTTTTCGGGATTGTTCGTCATCAGCCGGATGCGCGGGATGTTGAGCAATTCGAGCATCCGCCCGGCAATCGCAAAATCGCGCGCCTCGACCGGAAAGCCGAGCCTGAGATTGGCATCAACCGTATCATATCCCTGATCCTGCAGCGCGTAGGCGCGCAGCTTGTTGACCAGTCCGATCCCGCGGCCTTCCTGCCTCAGGTAAAGCAGTACCCCCCACGGCGCGTCGGCCATCGCATGGAGCGCGGCGTGGAGCTGCGGCCCGCAATCGCATTTGAGGCTGCCGAGCACATCGCCCGTCAGGCATTCGCTGTGCAGTCGCACGACGGGCGGATTGCCGTCGCGCTTGCCGACGACCAGCGCGACATGGTCGGACGCTTCCTCGGGCGAGCGGAAAGCGACGATCTCGGCCGCCTCACTTGCCTCGACGGGCAGGCGTGCGCGCGCGGCGATTTCGAGCCGCGCCGGATCGAGGAGGGCCGCGACATCGTCGACGCTACATTCGGTTTCGATCTCCCCCGCCGCTTCGCGCACGAAGAAGGCGGGGAGCAGGCCCGCGTGACGCGCCATCGTCATCGCCGCGGTCGTTGCCTCTTCGCCAGCGGTTGCGATGGTGCGGAACGGCCCTTTGAGAGGATTTGCGAGGTCGAGCGCGGGGTCGGCGATTGCGAGCGCCGCGGCGACGGTGTCGGCGGCGCTCGCCAGCCGTACCGGCCCCGGCGTCGCAGCAGCGCGCTGGTTGGTGAGCTTCAGCGTCACCGCGCGCTCGCCCGACAACAGAACATCGTGGCTGGCAAACAGGATCAATGCCGTATCGCGCGCGCTCTCGACCGCAAGCAGGTCGAGCGCGCCATCGGCACCACGAATGCGAAAGGGCCAGCCGCGGCGAAGCGCATCGACCGCGCGCGCAGCTCGCCGGGCCCCGATATCGCTCAAAATTCGAACTCGGTAATGAGCGGAATATGGTCCGACGGCCGTTCCCAACTGCGCGCCGGTTGAACGATGCGATGCGACATGGCTTTCGGCATCAGGTCGGGGGTGACCCACATATGGTCGAGGCGGCGGCCACGGTTCGACGCTTCCCAGTCCTTCGCGCGGTAGCTCCACCAGGTGTAGAGCGGCGTCGGTGCCTCGATGAAGTGGCGTCCGAGGTCGACCCAATTCGATGCCGCCTGAAGCCGCGCGAGGGTTTCGACCTCCACCGGCGTGTGGCTGACGACGTCGAGCAGCGCCTTGTGGTTCCACACATCGCTTTCGAGCGGCGCGACGTTGAAATCGCCGGTGAGGACCGTCGGCGTGCCGTTCAGCGCACCCGACCATTCGGTCATGCGGCCGAAGAAATCGAGCTTCTGACCGAATTTGGGGTTGAGCTCGCGGTCGGGAATGTCTCCGCCTGCGGGAATATAGACATTGTCGAGCCGGACACCCGAGGGCAGCGTCACGCCGACGTGGCGCGCCTCGCCGTTCGCCTGCCAGTCATATTTGCGCACATCGGTCAGCGGCACCTTGCTGACGATCGCGACGCCGTGGTGCATGCGCTGACCATGCGTGACGATATGTTCATATCCCAATCGCTTGAACATCTCGGGCGGGAACAGCCCGCATTCGACCTTGGTTTCCTGCAGGCAGAGGATGTCGGGGGCTTCTTCGCGCAGGAATTTCTCGACGATGCCGATACGGGCGCGGACGCTGTTGATGTTCCACGAAGCGATGCTGGTACGAGTCATGCGGTGGCTCTATCGGCGCAGGGCGCCGTTCGCAATGCGATTGCGGGCTGGTGCCGCATGCCGCGTCAGCGACAAAAAACAGCACCGGACAAATTAAACCCCCGTCCCAGGGGCGGTGGAACGGGGGTTCAAGGTCAGCGTTCGTCACGCTCTTGAATGAAGGTGCCTGGCAGTCCGGTGGGGCAACAGGGGGAAACCCAAATCCGGGGGCCGTCTTGGCGCCTTCGAGAGTTGGAATAGCCGTCCTTCCCTGTCGCCAAGCTGAACGAAACAGAGGCTCCCGCGCCATTTCTGCAGTTCGTCGATACGTCACGTCGGTTGGTCCGGAAAACGGCGCCGAATCCGTTCGGGATCAGGCGCCGTATGATTTGCGAAGCGAAATCGGTCCGCGTCAGCCCGCGCGACCACGTTGCTTGGGCCGCGGGTCTGTCCATTTGAACGCCGAATCGGCGACCGCGACGTTGAATTTCTGGTTGGCGAGATCGATCCGCGTGCGGTTGTTCTGCGAATCGAGCGCGACCCAGCCGCGCAGGCGCAGACCGCCGGGCGCCGACCCGTCCCGGACGAACACCATCGTGATCGTGCCATATTCGGGGCGCTTGGGATCCTTGACCTCTACGCTCAGCACGTCGCCGCTGCCGGTCGGCAGGACCTTGGCATATTTCGTCAGGTCGCGGTCGGGGTCGAGCAGCGCGCCGAGCGGCGAATTCTTCACCGGCCAGCGCTGCACCTGCTTCACCTCATAATCGATCATCGTCAGCGAGCTGCCGTCGCCGACGATCAGCAGCGGCACGCCCTTCTGATACTGGAAGCGGATCTTGCCCGGGCGTTTCAGCGTCAGCTTGCCGGTCAGGCGCTGGCCGTTACGGTCGGTCTGGGTGAAATCGGCGGTCATCGAGCTCGTCGATTTGAGGTGCGACTGCACCGACGCGAGCGTATTCGCCGATTGGGCGATCGCAGGCGCACCGAGCACGAGGCCTGCGGCGGCCATCGGCGCGAGCGTCCAGGCGGCGAGGCGGGTGAGGTTGGTTTTCGGGTTCATCTGGCTCTCAATTCTGATGATGTCGGTCGGTCCATCGCAGCCGGGCATTGAACCCGCGCTGAACCCTTCGTTAGACGCTGTTCAAGTCGCGGCGGCGGCAAAGGTTCCTATCTTTGCTGCCCATATTGGTCGGTGAGCACGTCGCGGCGACCGACATGGTTCGGCGGGCTGACCAACCCTTCGTCCTCCATCCGCTCGATCATCCGCGCCGCGCTGTTGTAACCGATGCGCAGTTGCCGCTGCAGCCAGCTCGTCGATGCCTTCTGGCTTTCGACGACGATCTGGCACGCCTTCGCATACATGCGGTCCTCGGCGCTGTCGCCGCCCGCGGGGGCGCCCTCCATCGCAAAGCCGCCATCCTCGGGATCCTCGGTAACGCTCTCGATATAGTCGGGCCGACCCTGGCCGCGCCAATGGTCGGCGACCGCGCGCACCTCGTCGTCGGACACGAACGGCCCGTGGATGCGCGTGATCTGCTTGCCGCCGGGGACGTAGAGCATGTCGCCTTTGCCGAGCAGCTGCTCGGCGCCCGCTTCGCCCAGGATGGTGCGGCTGTCGATCTTCGAGGTGACGTTGAAGCTGATGCGCGTCGGCAGGTTCGCCTTGATCACGCCGGTGATGACGTCGACCGATGGCCGCTGCGTCGCGAGGATCAGGTGGATACCCGCAGCGCGCGCCTTTTGCGCGAGCCGCTGGATCAGGAATTCGACCTCCTTGCCCGCGGTCATCATCAGGTCAGCGAGTTCGTCGACGACGACGACGATCTGTGGCAGCGGCGCGTAATCGAGCGTCTCTTCCTCATAGACCGGCTGGCCGGTGTCGGGATCATAGCCGGTCTGGACGCGGCGCCCGAGCGACTTGCCCTTGGACAGCGCGCCGCGGACCTTGTCGTTGTACGATGCGAGGTTGCGCACCGACAGCGACGACATCATCCGGTAGCGGTCCTCCATCTGCTCGACCGCCCATTTCAGGGCGCGGATCGCCTTCTTGGGCTCGGTGACCACGGGGGCAAGCAGGTGCGGGATGTCGTCATAGACGCTGAGTTCCAGCATCTTGGGATCGATCATGATCATCTTCACCTGGTCCGGGCCGAGGCGATAGAGGAGCGAGAGGATCATCGCGTTCAAACCGACCGACTTGCCCGAACCGGTGGTACCCGCGATCAAGAGGTGCGGCATGGGGGCAAGGTCGGCGATCATCGGGTCGCCGCTGATATTCTTGCCGAGGATGATCGGGAGTGCGCCGGTCTGGTCCTGAAACAGGGCGCTGCCGATAATTTCGTGCAGCACCACCGACTCGCGGTTCGCGTTGGGCAGCTCGATGCCGATCACGGTGCGGCCGGGAATGGGGGCGATGCGCGCCGAGAGCGCCGACATGTTGCGCGCGATATCGTCGGCGAGGTTCGACACGCGGCTCGCCTTGGTGCCCGGCGCGGGCTCGAGTTCGTACATGGTGACGACGGGGCCGGGGCGCACCGCGGTAACGACACCCTTGACCTGGAAATCCTCGAGCACCGATTCGAGCAGACGCGCATTGCGCTCGAGCCCCGCCTTGTCGATCTGCCCGGTCGGCCCCGGCGGGGGCGGTGCGAGCAGGTCGATCGACGGCAGCTGGTAATTGGTGAACAGCTCGGTCTGCGGCTTTGGCTTGGGTTTCGAGGGCGCGGTGCGCTGCGCGGGATCGGCGATCTCGGGCGGCGCGCGATCGCTCGGTTCGGCGACCGCACGCGGCCGCACGACACGCTCCATCAGATTCGGCGCCTTGGCATCGTCGCTGGCGATCCGTGCCGGCTCGAC
>NZ_DASWTD010000591.1:0-9751 GCF_036402335.1 Sphingopyxis sp.
TCCCGGCTATAGCTCACGCCCTCGACCGCCACGATTTTCGTGCCGTTGACGATGTCGGCCTTGAAGGCCGGGCCGTCCCACAGGATCGCCCCGGCGATGCCATCCTTGTCGACCGTCATCCCCAGCGAATGGGTGAGGTCGGCGTTCTTCGCCTGCGCCATGCGGTCGCGGTCATAGATGTTCGGCGTATCGCGCCAGATGAGCCGGTACCCCGCGCGCTCGATTCCCCCCGTCGGCGCCGCCTGTCCCGGCGTCTGCAGCCGTTCGCGCAGGAAGCCCGCCCAGTCATAAGG
Source organism: Sphingopyxis sp. (assembly GCF_036402335.1). GTDB lineage: Bacteria > Pseudomonadota > Alphaproteobacteria > Sphingomonadales > Sphingomonadaceae > Sphingopyxis. The sequence goes on from NZ_DASWTD010000591.1 coordinate 294, forward strand.
GTGCACCGCATTCAACGCCGCGACGACATCGTCGAAATTATAGGTGTCCTGCCCCCAGTCGCCCTCGCGCCCGCCGAAGAAGGCGCGCGCAAAATCGTCGAGGCTCTTGGCATTGTTCGTCGCGCCGCGGATCAGCATGTCGGCTTCGAGCCACACGAGCGAGCCTTCGTTGTAATAATCCTCGCTCCGCGACCAGCTCGGAAAAGGCTTGGGTTTGCGCGCCGCGATGATCGGGTCGAGCGTCGTATCCTCGACCGAGCGCCACTGGCGGCCGGGCTGCGCGCTGTAATTGCCGGCGTTGGTCGCCCATTCGGCGAGCACCATCTCCTTCGACTGCATCCCCGAGCGCCCTGCGAGGACGAGGTCCCAGAAACTTGTCTGGCCTTCGTAAACCCACAGTAGATTGTCCTGCATCGGCGTACGGTAATCGGGCGTCCACATCTTGTCGGGACGGCGATACTTGCCGTTCCAGCTGTGGACGAACTCGTGCGGCAGCAACCCGCGCTCGCTGTCATTGTCGTTCCACTTGGTGAAATAGTCGGGATTGCGGCTATTTTCGCTCGACCGGTGATGCTCGAGCCCGATGCCGCCGAGTTCGTCGCTCAGCGCGAGCAGGAAATCATAGCGGTCGTAGTGGTGGACCCCGAACAGGGCGACCGCTTCCGATACCAGCGCCGCATGGCGCGCGATATGATCGGGGCTGGCTTCGAGATATTTGGCTTCGTCGGCGACCACGTTGAGCGTCACGCCGTTGCCGAGCGCCCATTGGCGGAAATATTTGCCCGCGAACATCGGACTGTCGACGAGATTCTCGTAACTCGTCGTACCGTAGCTGTAGCGGTTGCCCGAAATCCTGAGCCCGTCGAGCGCGGCCGATCCCAGCCAGCCTTCGGGCAGCGTGACGTCGAGCTGGACGGGTATCTGGCGCGTGAAATAGCCCGCCGGATACAGGCTGACCTGCTCCCACTGCAGGTTCATCATCGCCGGGGTCACGACGACGCGGCCTTCGCTCGTGCGCGTCGGCGACAGGAAATCGAAAACGATGTCGATGCTCTTCGTGCCCGCGGGCACGTCGATGTCGAAGGCATAGACATCGGTGGGCTGGCGCGTCCAGGTCAGCGGCTTGCCCCCGGCGCTCGCCTTGAAGCCGGCGACCTCGGCGATCGCGCCGCGCGGGGCGTGCTTGCCGGGCAGCCATTCGGGATAGAGCAAGGTCAGCTTGCCCGCCCTCGCGACGGGGATCGTCTGGCGGACGTGGAAAATCCCGCGCGCGACGTCGGTCGCATCGACTTTCAACAGCATCGTTCCGGGATAGGGCTTGTCGGCGGGCAGCGGAATCGTCAGCGGCTGGACGACCGGCTGCGGCCGGCTGTTGCCATCCTGGGCCAAAGCGGCGGGGGCGACGAGGGCGATGAGAGCGGGTGCGACGAACAGTGCTTTTTTCATGGCCGTTCTCTGCCCCCGAATCGCCGCGAGGTCCAGCGGAGGCTCTGCAAGCGCTCTTTGCCTTTCGACCAAAACCCATTAGACGCCGCGGCCATGAGCAAGGACAAATCCGCCAAAATCCCGACGCCGCAGGCCGTGCGTGGCACGCAGGACATGCTCGGCGATTTCGCTGACCGCTTCGCGCATGTCGTGGGCATGTTCGAACGCGTGCGCCGCCTCTATGGCTACAAGCGGATCGAGGTGCCGGTAATCGAACCCACCGCAGTGTTCGCGCGTTCGCTGGGCGAGACGACCGACGTCGTGTCGAAGGAGATGTATTCGTTCGAGGATCGCGGCGGCGAATCGATCACGCTGCGCCCCGAATTCACCGCGGGGATCGCGCGCGCCTATATCACGGGCGGCTGGCAGCAGTTCGCCCCGCTTAAAGTGGCGACGCACGGGCCGCTCTTCCGCTACGAGCGCCCGCAGAAGGGGCGCTATCGCCAGTTCCACCAGCTCGACGCCGAGGTGATCGGCAGCGACAGCCCGCTTGCCGATGCCGAACTGCTCGTCTTCGCCGACCAGCTCCTGAAAGAGCTGGGCATATCGGAAGGCGTGACGCTGACGCTCAACACACTCGGCGACGCAGCGAGTCGCGACGCGTGGCGCGCGGCGCTCGTCGAGCATTTCGAAGCGCACCGCGGCGACCTGTCCGAAGACAGCCTCGCGCGCCTCGACAAGAATCCGCTGCGCATACTCGACAGCAAGGATCCCAAGGATCGCCCGGTCGCTGACAGCGCTCCCGATATCGACGCGTTCCTCACGAGCGAAGCGCAGGACTTCTTCGGTGCCGTCACCGCGGGGCTCGACGCCGCGGGCGTCGCATGGGATCGTAACGCGCGGCTGGTGCGCGGGCTCGACTATTATCGCCACACTGCATTCGAATTCGTCACCGACCGCCTCGGTGCGCAAGGCACGGTGATTGGCGGCGGGCGCTATGACGGGCTGATCGAAAATCTCGGCGGACCGCCGACCCCGGCGGTCGGCTGGGCCGGCGGGATCGAGCGGCTGGCGATGCTGCTTGCGGACGACGTCATCGACAACCGGCTCGATGCAGTGATCGCGGTCGAGGACGACAGCCAGCTCGCGTCCGCGATGCAGGCGCTTGCGGCGCTGCGTAACGGCGGTTTCGCGACCGAGATCGTCGCGAGCGGCTCGCCGCGCAAGCGCTTCGACAAGGCCGCCAAAATCCCGGCGCATGCGCTGATCTCGGTCGGCCTGCGCGATGGCGCGCCGCACATCAATGTCCGCGGCGACAGCGATCGCGCGAAAGCGGCCGAGGCGATCGTCCGCGCGCTCTGATGACCTCCGTTTCAGAAAAACAGATCGACGCCATCATCGAGCGTCACGCCGCGCTGCAGGCGCGCATGGCGACGGGCGATATGGCGCCTGCCGATTTTGTCGCGGCGTCGAAGGAGTTTGCCGAACTCGAACCCGTCGCGACGGCGGCGCGCGAGGTCGTGCGGCTGCGCGGCGAACTCGCGTCGCTGACCGAAATGCTCGCCGACCCTGAGATGAAGGCGATGGCGGCCGAGGAGATCGCTGCGGTCGAGGAGGCTTTGCCCACCGCAGAACATGATCTCGCCATCAAATTGTTGCCCAAAGACGTCGCCGACGAACGCGCTGCGATGCTCGAAATCCGCGCCGGCACCGGCGGCGACGAGGCGGCGCTGTTCGCGGGCGACCTGCTGCGCATGTACAGCCGCTATGCCGACGGGCAGGGCTGGAAGGTCGAAATCATCTCGGCGAACGAAGCCGAAATGGGCGGGTACAAGGAAGTCGTCGCGTCGGTGACGGGGCAGGGCGTGTTCGCCAAGCTGAAGTTCGAAAGCGGCGTCCACCGCGTCCAGCGCGTCCCTGCGACCGAAAGCCAGGGACGCATCCACACGAGCGCCGCGACCGTGGCGGTGCTGCCCGAGGCCGAGGAAGTCGATGTCGCGATCAATGACAGCGACCTCAAGATCGATATCTACCGCGCGTCGGGCGCGGGCGGTCAGCACGTCAATACGACCGATTCGGCGATCCGCATCACGCATATCCCGTCGGGCCTCGTCGTGATCCAGCAGGACCAGCGCAGCCAGCACAAGAACCGCGCCAAGGCGATGCTGGTGCTGCGCGCGCGCCTCTATGATCTGGAACGCGAGAAGATCCACAGCGCCGAAGCGTCGGCGCGCAAGTCGATGGTCGGGTCGGGCGACCGTTCCGAGCGCATCCGCACCTATAATTTCCCGCAGGGGCGTGTGACCGACCACCGTATCAACCTGACGCTCCACCGCCTGCCCGAAATCATCGAGGGCGCGATGGACGAACTGATCGACGCGCTGATCGCCGAGGATCAGGCGCAGCGGCTGGCGGGGCTGGGTGATTAGGACACCCACACCCGTTCGCATCGAGCGAAGTCGAGATGCCCCTCGGCATGGCGCTGTCTCGATGGGTGTCTCGACTTCGCTCGACACGAACGGAACGGGATGTGGGTAGCGTCGCCGCCGCGCTGCGCGACGCGGCGCAGCGTCTTGCCGGTGTTTCGGACACGCCGCGCCTCGATGCCGAACTGCTGATGGCGCACGCACTCGGCGTCGAGCGGCAGGCGGTGTTGCTCGATCCCGCGCGCTTTGCTGTACCCGCCGGCTTTGCCGCGCTGATCGAACGACGGATCGAGCACGAGCCCGTCGCCTATATCGTCGGCTACCGCGATTTCTGGACGATCCGTATCGGGGTTGGCCCCGGTGTCCTGATCCCGCGGCCCGACAGCGAAACGCTGATCGAGGCGGCGGTGGCGTATTTCGGTCCGGCGGGTCCCGAACGCATCCTCGATCTCGGAACCGGACCCGGCACACTTCTGTTTGCCGCGTTGAGCGAGTGGCCGGCCGCCACCGGCTTGGGCGTCGACGCGAGCAATATTGCGCTCGATTATGCCAATGAGAATGCGTTGGCTCTGGGGCTGGGGAACCGGGCCGAGCTGTTGCTCGGCGACTGGACCGCGGGCCTCGATGGCCAGTTCGACCTCATCCTCTGCAACCCGCCCTATATCGCCGACAGCGAGGCGTTGATGCGCGATGTCGCCGCGCATGAACCCGCGGGCGCGCTTTTTGCCGGCGCCGACGGCCTCGACGATTACCGGCGGATCATTCCCGAACTGGCGCGGCTTTTGGCGCCTCGCGGCATAGCTATTCTTGAAATCGGCGCAACACAGCGCATATTGGTGACGTCGCTGGCCGAAACGGCGGGCTTTGCCGTGCAGTGCCGGCGGGATCTGGGGAGCCGCGACAGGGCGCTTTTGCTGACCCGCCCCTGACCTCCCCTTAATAATTTGCTTGGTTTCCGCTGCAAAGCGCGGTAGGGCGCCGGCACAGGCCTGATCAGGGTCCCTTTGGCGATGCATGGCATCGATACTGGTCTGGCAGGTCTGCTTCCCAATTACGATGCTGGCACGAAGCCGTGGGGTTTCGGGCAAGCGGTAGAGGGCAAGGACCGCGCAAGGAGCGCGGGCACGACGCGCAAACAGGCGCGGTCGGCCATAAGGGGTTGGCATAGCTTATTAGCTTTTCGACAGGATGTCTCAGTTGAACATGAACAACCGGCAGAGCGGTCGCCGTCGCGGCCGCAACAACAACAGCAACAACAATAACAACCGGCCGCAATCGGGCGGACGCGGCGGGGTCGACCAGGCCAACCGCATCGACAGCCGCGCCCGCGGCAACGGCGCCCAGATGATCGAGAAGTATCGCAACCTCGCGCGCGACGCGCAGCTTGCCGGCGATCGGGTCCAGACCGAATATTATCTTCAGTTCGCCGATCATTATTTCCGCGTCGTGAGCGACTTCCGCGCCCGGCAGGACGAAAAGAACGCCCAAAACGGGCAGGAGCGCCCCGACCGCCAGCGCGAGATCCGCGGCGTCGAGGATTTCGACGGCCATGACGACACCGACAATGATGTCGACACCGACCGCGACGACAGCGACAGCGGCGACGACCGTAACGATCGAGGCGAGCGCAGCGACCGTGGCCAGCGCGATAACCGCGAAAATCGCGATGCGCGTGGCGACCGCGACAACGACAGCCGCGGCAACCGCCAGCCGGCCCGCGCTCGCCCTGCCCGCAATCGGGACGAAACGGAGGCGCAGGCCGATCGCAGCGATCGCAGCGAGACCTCCACGCCGCCCGTGCGTGAAGAAGCGGTCGAGGAGGAGCGCGCCCCGCGTCCGGCGCGTCGCCCGGCTCGCCGCCCGCGCCAGGACGACAGCGTCGACAACGGCGATGCGGGGATCGACACGGCGGTCCTTCCGCCCGCGATCGGTCGTCCCGAACGCAACACCGAAAGCGATGCCGCGGACGAAACCCCCGCCGCCAAGCCGCGCCGCACGCGCCGTACGCTGGCGACGCGCAGCACGGATGTCGAAGCGGCTGAATAAGTCAGCGATTTCACGCTGGTTTTTCCGATTCGCATGACATAGCCTCCCCGCGGGACATATCCTGCAGGGAGGTTTTTTATGCGCGTGTTGGCCCTAGCCTGTTTGCCGCTGCTCGTCGGCGGCACGTCGACCGCCCTTTTTGCGCAGGACGCCGCGACCGGTAACGCGCAGGGCGACGTTGCCGTCACCATCTATAACAATGGCCAGTCGCTGGTGCAGGACGACCGCCAGCTCAGTGTCACCGCCGGGCGCAACCGCATTGAATTTCCCGACGTGTCGGCGCGTATCCGCCCCGAAACGGTGACGCTGTCGGGACCCGGCATCGGCATCGTCGAACAGAATTTCGATTTCGACCTGCTCACCCCCGACAAGTTGATGGACAAGGCGGTCGGCCAGTCGATCACGCTCGTCCGGACCAATCCCGCGACCGGTGCCGAGCGCACCGAGCGGGCGAAAGTGCTCGCCGCCAATGGCGGCATCGTGCTCCAGATCGGCGAACGGATCGAGGTGCTGCGCGACGACGGCCTGCCGGTACGCGCGGTGTTCGACCGCCTGCCGCCGAATCTGCGCGCGCGCCCGACGCTGTCGGTGACGGTCGATGCCGCCAGCGGTGGGACCGTTCCGGCGCGCCTTTCCTATCTGACCCCCAATCTCGGCTGGACCGCGGACTATGTCGCGCTCTTCGACGCGGCGAAGGGCGCCATGGATATCCAGGGCTGGGTGACGCTGACCAACAGCACCGGGACGACATTCAGCAATGCACGCACCCTGCTCGTCGCGGGCAGCCCCGGCGGCGGCGGCGGTTTCAGCCAGATGACGGGCGCGATGGATTCGGCGGGGACCGAAAGCAACAATCGCGAACGGCTCGGCGACTATTATCTCTATCCGCTGGCAGAGCGCACGACGATCGCCAACGCGCAGCAGAAGCAGGTGAGCTTCCTCGACGTGAAGGGCGCTCCCGCGCAATCGACCTATGAATTCGTCAACCGCTGGATGGGCAGCAGCACCGACCCCGTGAGCACCGCGAGCGTGCTGCGCTTCTCGACCTCGCGGCAGGGCGGCCTCGGCGACCAGCTGCCCGCGGGGACGATTCGCGTCTATATGCGCGACGCGCGCGGCGACCCGCAGTTTATCGGCGAGAATAATATCGGCCACACGCCAATGGGATCGGCGATGTCGTTGCGCACCGGCGACGCCTTCGACGTCAAGGTTCAGACGACCGTCGTCTCGCGCACGCGCAAGGGCGATTCGCGCTGGGTGACCAAGATGAAATATCTCGTCACCAACGCGCGCCCGGGACCGGTGACCGTGCTAGTGGCGCAGGACGGGCTCTATGGTGACGTGCGTATCACCGACGAAAGCCTGAAGGGCGAGCGCGTATCGGCCGACCGCGTCGAGTGGCAGGTGCCGGTGCCCGCCAACGGCAAGGTCGAGCTGACCGCCACATTCGACACGCGTTACTGAGGGACCGCACGATGCGGGCCTGGCCCCTGCCGACCCCCATATTGGCGCTGGCGGTGCTGGTTGCGCCAACGCCGCTGTTTGCGCAGGCCGAATCGCAGCCTGAAACGCCGATTGTCGTTTCGGCAAGGATCGCCGATGCCGCGGTCACGGTCTATCGCGCGCCAGGTCGTGGCGGCGGGCCGATCAACCCGAACTGGCCGCAAGGCTTCGCCTTCATCACCGAAACGCGCACCGTCACCCTGCCAGCCGGGACGTCGGTCTTGCGATTCGAGGGCGTCGCCGAAGGGCTGCTCCCCGAAACTGCGGTGGTCAGCGGATTGCCCGACGGCGTGATCGAAAAGAATCGCGATGCGCGGCTGCTGTCGCCCGCGGGGCTGGTCGACGCGTATCTGAAGCGCAGCGTCACCTTGCGGCGAACCAGCCTCGCGACCGGCAAGGTCGTCGAGCAGGAGGCGGTGATCCAGTCGGGGCCGACCGGCGGCGTGATCGTCGAGACCGCGGGCGGGGTCGAGGCGCTCGCCTGTTCGGGGCTTCCCGAACGGATGCTCTATCCCCGCGTCCCCAAGGACCTCTCGGCAAAGCCGACCTTGTCGGTGCTCGTCGAAAGCAAGGCGGCGCGGACAGTGAAAATCCAGCTGCTCTATCTGGCCGAGGGGTTCGACTGGGCCGCCAATTATGTCGCCGACCGCGGCGCCGACGGAAAGACGCTGGGCATGACCGGCTGGATCACCGTCGCGAACGGCGGGGTCACGAGTTTCCCGGGCGCGCAGCTCAACGTCATCGCGGGCCGGCTGAACAAGATGTACAGCCCGCCGCTGCCCCGCAGCACCCCGGGCCCGCTCGTGCTCCGATGCTGGCCGATGGATATCACAAGCACGCATCCTTTGTGGGAACTGCCGCCGATCATCGAGATCGAGCAGGAGTTCGGAATGGATGCAGCCGAGGAAGTGGTTGTGACGGGGAGCCGTCTGGAGCGGCGCGCCTATGCCATGGCGCCGCCTCCACCGCCGCCCCCGCCTCCGCCGGCACCCCCGCCGCCGCCCGCCGAGGATCTGGGCGACCTCAAATTCTATCGCATCCCTTTCCGCGTCGATGTGTCGGCAAAGGGACAGAAACAGGTCGCGCTGCTCGCGAAGGACAAGGTTGCCGTTGAACAGCTTTACGCCGGCACCTTGTACGACAACGGCTCGCCGCAGCCGCTGGTGATGCGGCTGCGCGTCCAGAACCGCGAAGCGGACGGGCTCGGCCTTGCGCTGCCCGCCGGCACCGCGGCTGTATTCGAGACTGTCGGCGGCCGGCGCCTGCTCGTCGGCGAAGCGCCGATCGGCGACAAGGCGAAGGACGAGCGCGTCGACTATGACATCGGGCAGAGCCCGGCGGTGCAGGTTCGCGCGCTGGTCAAGGATCGCGACGCCAAGGGCGAATTTCAGACGTGGGAGGTCACGCTCACCAATTCGCGGCCGTTCGACGCCGAGGTCGAGATGCTGATCCCCTTCGCGCTCGATCCGGAGCCGACGGATTGGGAGCGCCGCGGCTCGAGTTGGGTATGGCGTGTCCGCGTGCCCGCGAACGACAGCGTAATCCAGAGCTTTCGGCAGAAGCTGAAAAACGGGTGATCGCGAGCGCAAGCCGCGTACCGTTGGCCTGGGGGCTTGGCGCGCTGGCACTGATCGGTGCTGCGAATCCCGCGCACGCGAGCGATTCGCCGCCGGTGGTGCGGTCGGTCGCGATCGACGATGTTGCAGTCACTGTCTATCGCGCGCCTGACCGGTCGTCGGGCGGAATCGACCCCGACTGGCCCGAAGGCTTCGCTTTCATCGGCGAGACACGCACCATCGCCTTGCCGGCGGGAACCGCGGTCGTGCGATTCGAGGGCGTGGCGGAAGGACTGCTCCCGGAAACCGCCGTGGTCGGCGGGCTTCCGGACGGCGTCATCGAAAAGAATCGTGATGCGCGACTGCTGTCGCCCGCGGGACTGGTCGACGCCTATCTGAAGCGCCGCGTCACGCTGCAGCGCACCGACCCTGCGACGGGCAAGCCGCGGCGACAGGATGCGATCATCCAGGCGGGCCCCAATGGCGGGGTGCTGGTGAAGAC
>NZ_DASWTD010000592.1:0-8365 GCF_036402335.1 Sphingopyxis sp.
TGAGGCGTCAGGACGATAGAATTCTGATTTTGCTCGAATTAGATCGGCCAAAGGGTTTCGCCGCGCCAATCCGTCTTGGTCACGCAAAGCCTGCATCGGGAGCGAGGAAATGAAACAGGGATACGCAATTGCCATCGCCGGAGCGGCCGCCATGCTGGCGTCGCCGGCGCTCGCGGGCGAGCGATGGCTCGTCTACACCGGTGGCGAAAAGCCGGGCCGTATCTTCGTCGTCGTCGACGAGACCTATCTCGATGCGGTGCCCTTTACCGAAAAGACCTACAAGCTGGAAACCATCACGGTCCTCGAAAATGCGAAGGCACCCGACTGGGTGTCGTCGAACATGATCATCGATTGCGACCGGAACACGCTCGAAGAGAAGCTCATCCAGGTCTCGCCGCGCGGCGGAAAGCTCACGACCGCGCCCGACCAGCCGGCAAAACAACCGACGAATGCGGTTGGCGAGGCGCTGATCGCCTTCGCCTGCGACATGGGGCCCAAGAATAGCGAGCAGCGCCTCGCGGCGCGCAAGACCGACCTCACCGATCGCGGATGGATGTACATGGGGCCGGTCACGACCAGCGACGTCACCGATCTCGCGTGGAACTCGATGTGGACCGACGGCAAGCGCCCCGCCAGCACGCCGCGCTCGGCCGCCGAACTCGAGCGCGAGATGGAAAGCCTGAACGCCAGGCGCCAAAAGGCGCTGGCCGAGGCACAGGCTATCGCCGGCGAGGTCGTCGAGGCCGACAAGAGGGACCAGCAGCGCACCGCCGCCATCATGGCCGAAACCGAGGCCAATGGGGCGATCGCGAAGGCGCGCAAAAGGCGCGAGCCTGCAGCGGTGGTGCGCGCGCTCGAAGCGTGGGTCACGCATGGCGAGGCCGAGCTGGTGGGAAGCTGGGGCCCGCCGACAAGCTTCGAGGACCGCGCCGGCACGCGTTTCCTGCGTTATTACAAGACTGGGGTCATGCTGGGTCCCGACCCGTCGCAGGGCTGCGGCGCCGGTAATATGTATGTCCCCGATCCCAATTCGAAAAACGGCGGCATGATGTGCGTCGCCGGCGGCCCGCCGCGGTCCGAGACGCCGATCGAATGCACCGCGAGCTTCGAACTGCGTGGCGGGATGATCGTCGACTATGCGACGAAGGGCACCGAAGTCACTTATAGCTGGGGTGGCAACGGCTGCGCGCAGCTGTTCGGCAAGTAACAGGTCCTGACCCTAGCGCGCGCCGAACGGCAGGATCGCGCGATAGGCCTCGACCCCCGGCGCGCCGCCGACGGTGACGCCCTGGGTCAGCAGCCAGTAATGGCGGACGATCTCGGCCTGCTGCTCCAGCCCGTAGCGGGTGAGCAGCCAGCCGGGTTTGAGGCTGTAGCTGTAGGTCGCGAAGGGGTGGCGCATCAGCACCAGATACCAGCGCCCGCGTGTCTGCGCCTGCCAGACATGCGTCATTTCGTGGATGAACAGGCCTTGCAATCGCTGTGACGCAGCGCTGAAATCGTCGCAATAAAGCTCGCCGTGCGGGTTGAAGTGCAGGCTGCCCATCGGCGCCATGACGATGTGGCGCGGCTGGAAGAATATCCACTTGTGATGGTTCACCCGCACCCGGTCATAGGCGATCGCGTCGCCGAACACCGTCCGGGCGAGCGCGATTTCGCCGTCTGTGAGGGGTCGCGACGGGCGCGGCACCGATGCTTATTTCTTCGCAGCGTCCGGCGCCGCCTGTTCAGCGCCCTTTTCCGCCGGACCATGGTCCATCGCGCCATGATCCATTTCGCCCGTAGTGGCCGTACCTTCGGCGGGCTTGATCACCATGTCGAAGAGGATGCGCTCGTTGTTGTTGTTGGTGAAGACGAACGCCATCGGCAGCTTGCCCGCGCGCACCGCGGCGCCGTTGATGCCCCAGATCATCAGATGCTTGCCGCCCTGCTTGAACACCAGTTCGCCCTTCGCGGGGACGGATGCGCGCGCCAGCGGCTTCATCGTCACGACGCCGTTTTCCTTGACGCTTTCGTGCATTTCGACGCGCTGCGCGAGTTCGGCGGTCACCGCGACCAGTTCGACCGGCACCGGGCCGCCCTCGACCCTGAAATAGCCCACCGCCGGCCGATCGTCGGTCGCGCCCATCACGATATGGCCGCTGACCACGTTCAGCGGCTGCCCCTTGCCCAGATTTTCCTCGCAGGCGGTCAGGGTGAGCGCGGTGGCGGCAAGGGCAAGGATCGCAAAAGGTTTCATTTTGGGAGGACTCCGTAAAAGCGCGTCATTTCACGCCCTCGATAAGCCCTGAAAGCCCTTGTGCCAAGGATTAGCGCACCTATATCGCCCCCATGAAACCCATGGACGGCGTGCCTTTTCAGGGCGCCGGAGAAGCAACAAGGACGAGTGAATAATGGCAAAAGTGATCGGGATCGACCTCGGCACCACGAACAGCTGTGTCGCGGTGATGGAAGGCGGAAAACCCAAGGTTATCGAAAATGTCGAAGGCACGCGCACGACCCCGTCGATCGTCGCCTTTGCGAAGGATGGCGAGCGCCTGATCGGCCAGCCGGCGAAGCGCCAGGCCGTCACCAATCCCGAAAACACCGTTTTCGCCGTGAAGCGCCTGATCGGCCGCCGTTTCGACGACCCCATGACCAAGAAGGACATGGAGCTCGTTCCCTATACCATCGTCAAGGGCGCCAATGGCGACGCGTGGGTCAAGGCGGGGGGCGAGGACTATTCGCCGTCGCAGATCAGCGCGTTCATCCTGCAGAAGATGAAGGAAACCGCCGAGGCCTATCTCGGCGAAAAGGTCGAGCAGGCGGTGATCACCGTTCCCGCCTATTTCAACGACGCGCAGCGCCAGGCGACCAAGGACGCCGGCAAGATCGCGGGCCTCGAAGTGCTGCGCATCATCAACGAGCCGACCGCGGCCGCGCTCGCCTATGGCCTCGACAAGACCGAGAACAAGACGATCGCGGTCTATGACCTTGGCGGCGGCACCTTCGACATCTCGATCCTCGAAGTCGGCGACGGCGTGTTCGAGGTGAAGTCGACCAACGGCGACACCTTCCTCGGCGGCGAGGATTTCGACAGCAAGCTCGTCGAATATCTGGCCGACGGCTTCAAGAAGGACGAAGGCATTGATCTCCGCGGTGACAAGCTCGCGCTCCAGCGCCTGAAGGAAGCCGCCGAAAAGGCGAAGATCGAACTGTCGTCGGCTGCGACGACCGAGGTCAACCTGCCCTTCATCACCGCCGACGCCAACGGGCCGAAGCACCTCGTCAAGACGATCACCCGCGCCGACCTCGAAAAGCTGGTCGAGGACCTCGTCAAGCGCACGCTCGAACCGTGCAAGAAGGCGATCAAGGACGCCGGCATTTCGGCAAGCGAGATCGACGAAGTCGTCCTCGTCGGCGGCATGACGCGCATGCCGCGCGTCCGCGAAGTCGTGAAGGACTTCTTCGGCAAGGAACCGCACACCGGCGTGAACCCCGATGAAGTCGTCGCGATCGGCGCCGCGATCCAGGCGGGCGTGCTGCAGGGCGACGTCAAGGACGTGCTGCTGCTCGACGTGACCCCGCTGAGCCTCGGCATCGAGACGCTGGGCGGCATCATGACCAGGATGATCGACCGCAACACGACGATCCCGACCAAGAAGTCGCAGGTCTACTCGACCGCCGACGACAATCAGTCGGCGGTGACGATCCGCGTGTTCCAGGGCGAGCGCGAAATGGCGGCGGACAACAAGATCCTCGGCCAGTTCGACCTTGTCGGCATCCCGCCCGCACCGCGCGGCGTGCCCCAGATCGAGGTGACCTTCGACATCGACGCCAACGGCATCGTGTCGGTCCACGCCAAGGACAAGGGCACCGGCAAGGAACAGCAGATCAAGATCCAGGCCTCGGGCGGCCTCAGCGACGCCGACATCGACCAGATGGTCAAGGACGCCGAGCAGTTCGCCGAAGAGGACAAGACGCGCCGTGAGGCGGCCGAGGCGAAGAATAACGCCGAAAGCCTGATCCACTCGACCGAAAGCCAGCTCCGCGAGCATGGCGACAAGGTCGACGCGGGGCTGAAGTCCGAGATCGAGGCAGCGGTCGCCGAAGCCAAGACCGCGGTCGAAGGCGGCGACGCCGCCGCGATGACCGAAAAAGCCCAAGCGCTCGCGCAGGTCGCGATGAAGCTCGGTCAGGCGATCTACGAGAAGGAGCAGCAGGCGGCCGCATCCCCCGGCGCCGATGAAGCTGGTGAAGCGAAAGCCGACGAAGACGTCGTCGACGCCGAATTCTCCGAAGTCGAAGACGACAAGAAGTAAAGGGCTGTCCTCTCATGCCGTTCGTGCTGAGCTTGTCGAAGCACCGTCCTTCCTCTTCCGCTGCGAAGAAGAAGAGCGGCCCTTCGACGGGCTCAGGGCGAACGGATATGAGAGGTAAGGCTAGGGGCCGATAGATTATGTCGCTCGACATCGATTATTATGAATTGCTGGAAGTCGAGCGCTCTGCCGACGACGCCACGCTGAAGGCGAGCTATCGCAAGCTGGCGATGAAATATCACCCCGACAAGAATCCGGGATGCGACGACAGCGAAGCGCGCTTCAAGGCGATCAGCGAAGCCTATGACTGCCTGAAGGACCCGCAGAAGCGCGCGGCCTACGACCGCTTCGGCAAAGCCGGCGTCAATGGCGGCGCGGGCGGTTTCGGCGGCGGCGGCAACGCCGATTTTGGCGACATCGGCGACATTTTCGAATCGATCTTCGGCTCGGCGTTCGGTGGCGGCGGACGCCAGCAGCGCGGGCCTGCGCGCGGCGCCGACCTTCGTTACGACATGGAGATCAAGCTCGAGGACGCCTTCGCGGGCTGTTCGCGCGAAATCCAGGTCGACGTCGCCGCGCGCTGCGACGCGTGCGACGGATCGGGCGCCAAGCCCGGTACCCAGACCAACCGCTGCTCGACCTGCGCCGGCCACGGCAAGGTGCGCGCGCAGCAGGGGTTCTTCATGGTCGAGCGCACCTGCCCGACCTGCCAGGGAGCGGGCGAGGTCATCGCCGATCCCTGCAATTCATGCCATGGCGAAGGCCGCGTCGACCGGCGCAAGACGCTGACCGTCAACATCCCCGCCGGGGTCGACGAAGGCACGCGCATCCGCCTGTCGGGCGAAGGCGAGAGCGGCGCGCGCGGCGCGGCGCCGGGCGATCTCTACATCTTCCTGCACATGGCGCGGCACAAGGTGTTCGAACGCGAGGGCACGACCTTGTTCACGCGCGCGCCGATCAGCTTCACCACCGCGGCGCTTGGCGGCGAGATCGCCATCCCGGGGCTCGACGGCAAGAAACATGACATCTCGATCCCGGCGGGCATCCAGTCGGGCAAGCAGCTCCGCCAGCGCGGCGCGGGCATGCCGGTGCTCAACGGCCGCGGCCACGGCGACCTTGTCGTCCAGATCGACGTCGAGACGCCGACCAGGCTCACCGCGCGGCAGAAGGAACTGCTCTGCGAGTTTCGCGAGACCGAAACGGGCGAGGAATGCCCGGCAAGCCAAGGCTTCTTCGGCCGCATCAAGGAAATGTGGGACGATCTGACCGATTGAGCGGTCGCCCAAAGCCGGGCACCCCTGCGAAAGCCGGGGCCCGGATGGCTAAACAGCCTTGCTTCAGCACGCCATGGGCCCCGGCTTTCGCCGGGGAGCACTATAGGGATCGGTCGATCTCTACCCTGAGCTCGTCGATCAACGCCTTCACCTTCGGCAGGCGCTCCTCCTCCTCGTCGAGGATCGCGTGGAACGCCCGGCGCTTGAGCATTTTCAGCTCTTCCACCGGCACCGCGCTATCGCCGTTCACGCTGCTCGCGACGATGTCGATCAGCCGGTCGGCGCCGTGGAGCCGGCCCCAGAGATAGTCGTTCTCGCGGTAGGCGCGGCTGAAGAACGCACCGAAGCTGTTGAACTCGACCCCCTTCAGCATCGCCGCCGCGCCGCCGGTGCGGATCGCGGTCGCGTCGGACGGCGAGATGCGGTCGATCTTGATCGGATCGAATTCGTCGAACCCTTCGCCTTGCAAAAGGGGCAGTGTCGCGATGTCGTAAAAGGGATAGCCGAGATAGGCGAAGAGCATCGTCCGCCGGTCATCCCTGGGCAGCTTGGCGAGCCCGACCGCGATCAGCTCGTCGGTTTCGGCGTCGAGGGCGACAAGGTCGCGGCGCGCCGCGATCGCGTCGATCCACTGGCCCGGCTCGGTATCCGCCGGCACATCGAGGTCGGCGAGCCAGGCATCGCCCTCGCGCTCGAGATATTTGCCGAGCGCGGTAAAGATCGTCTCGCGCATCTCTTCGCACGCCGGGTCGCGCTTCTCGCGCATCGCCTCGACCGACCCATCGAGTTCGCGTGCGAGAAAGCGCAGGCGGCGGATGCGAAAACCGAGGTCGTGGGTGCGGAAAAACTCGATCGCCGCGCTGCTCGCGCCCGTGCCCTTCTTTCCCGAAATCCGGTCGAGCCCGCGCGCGCGCGCCTCGGCCCACATCGCGATCCGCCGGTTGATCACATGCACCGGCCCCTCGGGCGGGACGAGCCGGTCGACGATATTCGCCAGCGCGTCGATCACCGCCGACAATTTGAGGTGACCATAGGGCGCATAGGCGAAACCCGCGCGCGCCGCGGCCTGGTCCTGCGCCTTGGCACGCCATTTCGCGAGCCGCGCCGGCGTCGGCGTATCGAGGAAGAAGGTCGTACCGAAGAGCGCCGCGACCTGTTCCTCGACCTCGACCTTCATCGCGTCGATGATGTGCTGCATACGGCGGATGCGCCGCGACATGCCCTCGATCATCTCGATATTCTCGCGGATAGGCTGCTCGCGCGGGATCGCCGACAGCGAGCCGAGAATCGTCGGCAGGAAGCCCGGGAGCTGGCCCTGTTCGGTCGCCTCGCCGGGTTTGCCGACGCTGATCGCCTTATAATCGGGCTTGGGGTCGATGTAGATGAAACGGCGGTCGATCTCGCGCCGCGCCGGGCGCTGTTTCAGCGCCGCGATCGCCGGGCGAAAGGGTGCGTTGGCGAGCACCGCGCCGTCGATCAGCACGCGGTCGGCGGGGTCGCTGTCGGGCACCCGCGGCAGCTGCGCACGAATGAATGCCTCGCGCCCGGGCCATTCGACGCCGCGCTTTTCGAGCGCGGTGTCGAGCTCGCGCAGGGTGAAGGGCGGGAAGGCGCCGGGGAAGCTCGCGGTCGCGCGCGCTGCGGCGACCAGCCCCGGCACATCGTCGAGGCGCTTGCCAGCACGGCCATTGTGCCGGAAATGCATCATCAACCGATGCTCCTGCTCGGTCACGCGCGGCGGGCTGTTGAGCGTCAGCTGCTCCTTGTGCCCGGCAAAGTCGGTGACCGACACGATCAGGTCGACCGGCTGCTCGGCGGGCACCAGCGGCGGCCCCTGCGGCCCCGCGTCCATTGCGTCGAACGCATCGAGCAGCAGGTTCGAAAAGGTCACGCCGCCGAAGGGCGGTTCGAACCAGCGCGCGCGGACGAAGCGCGACAGCTTGGCGCGCACCTCGTCCTGTGCGCCTTCGCCGACGGTGCGGTCGATGGCATTGCCGCGGCGCTTCATCGCCCAGCCGGCGATCGGCACCGCCCAGAATTTCGTCATCGCCGACAGTGGCCGCGCATCGGGGTCGAGCAGGCTGTCGACATCGGCATCCTTCAACCACAGCTCGGTCAGCGGATCGAGCGACTTGCCGGTGGCGAGCGCGCGCGCGAGAAAGACGCCATTGATCCCGCCCGCGCTGGCCCCCGCGACGATATCGGGCAGCACGCGCAGCCGCACGCTGCCATGTCCGGCGATCGCCGCGAGCAGGTCGCGATAGACACCGCCCGACCCGCCGATCGCCTCGCCGTCGTGAAAGGCGCGCGATGCCGACGCGAGCCGCCAGATCTCCTTGGTGATCCCGTGCATATAGACGGCGAGGCTGATGCCGCCGTAGCAAATCAGTGCGAAGCGTAGTTCCTTTTCCCGCATTGCGAAGATGATAGCGCGCTTTATGCGGCCTGTCCCCCTCTCCAAGGTCGAGGATAAATTCGCCTTGCCCCTTGCTTTTGAGAATGGTTCGCACTAGCGCGCGCTCCAAACCAGGAGCTCATGATGAATCGCAAATTCGCCCTCGCCGCGCTCGCCTGCACGGCGCTTTCCTCGCCCGCCTTCGCGCAGCAGGACACTGCGCCCGTCGCCGACGGAGCCGATGGCGGCGACGCGATCATCGTCACCGCCGCGCGCACGATCCTGCCGCCGAACGCGCTGCCGCTGACGATCGATGTCATCGGCAAGGATATACTCGACCAGCAGCTTGCGATCTCGGGCTCGGTCACCGACGCGGTCGCGACCCTCACCCCCAGCTT
>NZ_DASWTD010000593.1:0-8346 GCF_036402335.1 Sphingopyxis sp.
CGTTCCGCTGGCCGGCGTCGCGAAGCAGCAGCGCGAGCCGGCGGTCGACGAAACGCTGCGCGAGCGCCGCATGCAGCGCGTCGGACAGCCGCGATTCGAGCGCCTGCGTCTGTTCGGTCCACCCCGCCGCGCCGGCGATCCAGTCGCCGCGCTGCGCGATGAAGCAGAGCGTGCGCACCGCCGCGATTCGGCTCGCGAGCTGCTCGATATCGCCCTCGACATCGTTCATCCGCTCGAGGCGGCGGGCAAACCAGTCGGGATCGATCATCCCGTCGCCGTTCGTGCGCCATTGCCACAGCTTGAACACGGTGCGGCTGTGATGCTCGGCGCCGAGCTGTTCGAAATCGGGAAGGCCGCACGCGTCCCACAGGCGCTGGACCGCGTCGAAATCGCCGCCCCGCGCGCGCACTTCCATGTCGCCCGCCAGATGCTTGAGCACCGCGATGTCGACCGCTTCGGGGGCGGCGCGCAGCGATGGCTGCGTGGGCGGCTTGGCGAGGTCGGCCAGCAGCTGCTCCAGCGAGCCGAAGCCCGGGGTCGGATTGCGCCAGAACAGGCTGGAGAGCGGCGGGAAATGATGCCCCTCGATCGCCAGGATTTCCTCGGGCGTGAAGCCGCCCTGCGGCAGGCCGACGGTACCGAAACTGCCGTCCTGCTGGTGCCGGCCGGCGCGGCCCGCGATCTGCGCCATCTCCGAGATCGTCAGCCGCCGGAGGCGCCGCCCGTCGAATTTCTGCAGGCTCGCGAAGGCGACATGCTGGACGTCGAGATTGAGCCCCATGCCGATCGCGTCGGTGGCGACAAGATAGTCGACCTCGCCCGCCTCGAACATCGCGACCTGCGAATTGCGCGTCTTCGGGCTGAGCGCCCCCATCACGACCGCGGCACCGCCTGAAAAGCGGCGCAGCATTTCGGCGATCGCATAGACCTCCTCGGCCGAGAAGGCGACGATCGCCGAGCGTTTGGGCAGCCGCGACAGCTTCGACGACCCGGCATAGCTCAAGGTCGAAAAGCGCGGCCGCGTGATGATCTCGGCCTCGGGCACCAGGCTTTTGACGAGGCCGCGGATGCTCGCCGACCCCAGGATCATCGTTTCCTCGCGTCCGCGCGCGCGCAGCAACCGGTCGGTGAAGACATGGCCGCGTTCGGGGTCGGCGCCCAGCTGCGCCTCGTCGATGCCGACGAAGGCGACGTCGCGTTCGATCGGCAAGGCTTCCATCGTGCCGAGCAGGTAGCGCGCGTCGGGCGGCGTGATCCGCTCTTCGCCCGTGACCAGCGCGACTTGCGCCGCGCCCTTGATCGCGACGACACGGTCATAGACCTCGCGCGCGAGCAGGCGCAGCGGAAAGCCGATCATGCCGCTGGACCGGGCGGTCAGGCGCTCGACCGCCAAATGGGTTTTGCCGGTGTTGGTGGGGCCAAGGACAGCCTTGACCGGCTGGGAGGAGGGTGACGTCATTTTCTTGGGCACCAAGCTGGCATGGCCGCGATCATCGCGCAACAGCCTATCGTCGAATGGCAGGGTAGAGGCCGATTTTTCCCTGGACCTTGCATAATATCCCGCCCTCGCCACGGCTTGCCGCAAGCCACTTCGGCATGCACCCCATTAAATTGACTTTAACGACCTTTCTTTACAGAGAACGCTTCGAAAACGTCATTCGGCAGCCGGGTTATCGGGAGGCTTGCCGAGCGGGGGTTGCAATTTGTTTCAGCGTCACGAACCCATCGCGGGGATGTCGGGCAACGCGGCTGCGCTCGCGATGTCGCAGGCGATCTCGCTGCGGCGCGCCGATTCCGATGCCGAACCGCAGCCCGGCTGGCGCGACCGACTCGCCGGGCTCGACCTTGTCCCCGACCTTGGCGACAATATCGGCTCGGCCGAATGGTGGCGCGGCCTTGCGACGTTAACCCTGCTCTGCGGGACCGCGATCGCGACCTTCCCCGGTATCCAGCCGTTCGAAGTCGGCGGCGCGCCGGCATTGGGGGCGGCCGACTTCAACGAAGCGCGCGCGCAGATGATCGTGCCGCTCGCGCTCGGCGGTGACACCGGGCGCCACATGGCGGCGACCGACGCCGTCCGTCCGCTGACCCAGACCCCCGAACGCCCGCAGATCGAACTCACCGCGACATTGGGCAGCGGCGACAGCTTCGCGCGCCTGCTCGAACGCTCGGGCGTCGGCAGCAGCGAAGCGCAGGCGCTGGCCAGCCAGGTGGCGGGCGCGGTCCCGCTGGCCGACATCGCGCCGGGCACGCGCATCGACCTGATCCTCGGCCGCCGCGCCGCGCGCACGATGCCGCGCCCGGTCGAGGCGCTGGCGATGCGCGCGCGCTTCGACCTGCGTATCGAGATGGAGCGGCAAGGCGGCCGGTTGGTGATGCGGCGCATCCCGATCGCGGTCGATACGACGCCGCTGCGCATCCGTGGCCGGGTCGGCGACAGCCTTTATCGCTCGGCGCGCGCCGCCGGTGCCCCGCCCGCGGCGATCCAGTCGTACCTGCGCGTCGTCGGCAAGCAGATCTCGGTCGGCAGTGACATTCGCGCCGGCGACGAGTTCGACATCATCGTCGATTACCGCCGCGCCGAAACGGGCGAGAGCGAAACGGGCAAGCTGCTTTATGCCGGGCTGATCCGCGGCGGCAAACCGAAGCTGTCGATGCTCGAATGGAATGTCGACGGCCGGACCCAATGGTTCGAGGCGTCGGGCGTCGGCGAGCAGCGCGGCGGCATGGCGCGGCCGACCAACGGGCGCGTAACCTCGACCTTCGGCATGCGGCGCCATCCGATTCTCGGGTATCGGCGGATGCATAGCGGCATGGACTTCGGTGGTGGTTATGGCGCGCCGATCTATGCGGTCACCGACGGCATCGTGACGATCGCCGGGCGCACCGGCGGCTTCGGCAACTATGTGAAGCTCAACCATGGCAATGGCCTCGGCACCGGCTATGGCCATATGAGCCGGATCGCAGTGCGCCCCGGCCAGCGCGTCAGTCGCGGGCAGGTGATCGGCTATATCGGCTCGACCGGCCTTTCGACCGGCCCGCATCTCCATTACGAACTCTATCGCAACGGCCGTGCGGTCAATCCGGCGTCGGTGACTTTCGTCACCCGCGCGCTGCTCGAAGGCAAGGCGCTGGCCGAATTCCGTGCGCGCATCCGCACGCTCACGTCGATCGCACCGGGTGCCGCGCTGACCCCGATCGCACCGAAACAGGTCGAGGGACCGAAGCTCGGGTCGCTCGCCGATGTCGCCTCGAAGCGCGCCGAGGGCGGGACCTGATCCGCCACAAGATGCGGCAATATCCGTTTGCCCTGCGGCGAAGCGCCGCTATGCACGCCGCATGACCCAAGCCGCTTTCCCCGACCTGCGCCTGCGCCGCACCCGCCGTACCGGCTGGAGCCGCGCGATGGTGCGCGAAACGCATCTCTCGCCCGCGAACCTCATCTGGCCGCTGTTCGTCTGCGACGGATCGGGTAGCGAAGAAGCGATCGCGAGCCTGCCCGGCGTATCGCGATGGTCGGTCGATCTGCTCGTCGAGCGCGCGAGGGATGCGGTTGCCGCGGGAATCCCGTGCCTCGCGCTCTTTCCCTATACGCAGGCCGACCGGCGCAGCGCGGACGGCGGCGAGGCGCTCAACCCCGATAACCTCATGTGCCGGGCCACCGCCGCGATCAAGCAGGCGCTCGGCGACGATATCGGCATCCTCACCGACGTCGCGCTCGACCCCTATACCAGCCACGGGCAGGATGGGCTGATCGACGATGCGGGCTATGTGCTCAACGACGAAACGGTCGAGGTGCTCGTCGGCCAGGCGCTCAACCAGGCGCGCGCCGGCGCCGACATCATCGCGCCGAGCGACATGATGGACGGCCGCATCGGCGCGATCCGCGCGGCGCTCGAGGCCGAGGGTTTCGGCCATGTCCAGATCATGAGCTATGCCGCCAAATATGCGTCGGCTTTTTACGGGCCGTTCCGCGACGCGGTCGGCTCGCGCGGGCTGCTCAAGGGCGACAAGAAGACCTATCAGATGGATCCCGCCAACAGCGAGGAAGCACTGCGCGAAGTCGCGCAGGACCTCGCCGAAGGCGCCGACAGCGTGATGGTGAAGCCGGGGCTGCCCTATCTCGACATCGTCGCGGCGGTGAAGGCGAATTTCGCCGTACCTGTCTATGCGTATCAGGTGTCGGGCGAATATGCGATGATCGAGGCGGCGGCTGCGGCGGGCGCGGGTGACCGCGACGCGCTCGTCCTCGAAACGCTGCTCGCCTTCCGCCGCGCCGGGGCGTCGGGCGTGCTCAGCTATCACGCGCTCCACGCGGCGCGGCTTCTGGGACAATGATGAAAAAAACCGGGCCCGGAACGCCGGGGACCGGAAAAGTGGGGATTTGATGACAGGGACACCGCGCCGCTGGCTTTTCGTGTTGACCATCCTGGTCGGCAGCTTCCTGCTCTTCCAGATCCAGCCGATGGTGGCGCGGATGGTATTGCCCAAGCTGGGCGGCGCGCCCGCTGTGTGGAACAGCGCGATGCTCGTCTATCAGGCGCTGCTGCTCGGCGGCTATGCCTATGCGCATTGGCTCGGCCGCTTCACCGTGCGGCGTCAGGCGATCATCCACCTCGCGCTCTTCCTTGTCGCCGCATTGTGGCTCCCGATCGGCATCGCGCAGATCGCGCCGCCGGGCCCGGGGCAGGAAGCGCTATGGGTGCCCCTGCTCCTGCTCGCGTCGATCGGTCCGGTCTTCTTCGTCGTCTCGGCGCAGGCGCCGCTGATGCAGCGCTGGTTCGCGGCCGACAGCCGCGCGGGCGATCCCTATTATCTGTACGCCGCATCGAACCTCGGCAGCTTCGCCGGACTGATCAGCTATCCGGCGTTCGTCGAACCGACCCTGCCCCTTGCAGCGCAAAGCTGGGGCTGGACCGCCGGCTATGCGCTGCTCGTCCTGCTTGTCGCGGCAAGCGCCGCCGCGCGCTGGCATAGTCATGCCGAAACCGCCGAGAGCGCGAGCGGCGCGGAAGACGAGGCGCGGCCGACATGGCGCCGCCAGATCCACTGGCTGCTCATCGCCGCGGTGCCGTCAGGATTGATGCTGTCGACGACAACGCACCTCACCACCGATATCGTCGCGATGCCTCTGCTCTGGGTGCTCCCGCTCGGGCTTTATCTGCTGAGCTTCGTCATCGCCTTTTCGACGATGGAACGGCCGACGCAGATCATCACTTTCCTTGCCCCGGCCACGCTGCTGGCCGTCGGGGGGCTTGCGCTGCTCAGTTCGGGGGGCGGATCGATGACGATCGCGCAGGCCAGCCTCGCGATGCTGTTCGTCATCGCGACCGCGCTCCACGGCTATCTCTATTATCTGCGGCCCGCGAAGCAGCATCTGACGCTCTTCTACCTCATCATGTCGGCCGGCGGCGTGCTCGGCGGGCTGTTCGCGGCGTTGCTTGCGCCGTTGCTGTTCGACTGGGTCTATGAGCATCCGCTGCTCGTACTCGCCGCGGGGGCGCTGCTGCCGCTGCCCGCGCTTTTCCCGTGGGACAAATGGCTGAACCTGTCGGCGCAGAGCGTGCGGATCGTCGTGGTGCTGCTCGTCGCGATCGCGGCCTTCGCCAGCTGGCATATGGTGAACAATTGGGGCGGCGTCCTCGATCGACCCACCGTGGCCTGGGGCCTCGCCATCTTCGTGACCGGGCTGCTCGTCATCGGCTGGCGCTGGGCCTTCGTGTCGGTGCTGATGCTGCTGATGATCGGCGCGGGCGGCTGGGACACGATCCAGGAAAGCTTCACCGGCGCGCGCGTGCGCAGCTATTTCGGCGTCTATACCGTCACCGACTATCCCGCATCGAACCAGCGCCGCCTCGCGCATGGCACGACGCTCCACGGCCTCCAGCGCACCGACGCCGCGCACCGGCGCGATCCGACGACCTATTATGGCCATCAGTCGGGCGTCGGGCTGACGCTCGACAAGGCCGGCGCGCTCGCCGGACCGAACGCGTCGATCGGCATCGTCGGGCTGGGGGCGGGGACGCTCGCCTGCTATCGGAAGCCCGGTCAGCAATGGACGATCTTCGAGATCGATCCGGTGATGGTCGAGATCGCGCGCGATCCGGCCAAGTTCACCTTCCTGTCCGATTGCGCCGGCGACACCCCGATCGTTATCGGCGACGCGCGGTTGCAGATCGCGCAGCAGCCGCCGGGTCGCCTCGACATCCTCGTCATCGACGCCTTTTCGTCCGATGCGATCCCGCTTCACCTGCTGACCAAGGAGGCGATCGGCATCTATCAGCGCGCGCTGAAGCCCGACGGCATCCTGCTGATCCATATCTCGAACCGCTTCTTCGGGCTCGAGCCGGTACTGGCGGAAGAAGCGCGGGCCCGCGGCTGGGCGTCGGCGATCCGCATGGACCCGGGGCCGATCGGCGACGATTATGGTGACCTGACCGGTTCGAACTGGGTTGCGCTGACCGCGACGCCCGAGCGGCTGCGGCAATTGACCGGCGGCATCCGCCCGCGCACCGATGCGTCGAAGGATGGCGCGTGGGTGCCGCTGGAGGCGCGCCCGCATTTCGAGCGCTGGACCGACGATTATGCGTCGACGCTGCCGGTCCTGCTTTGGGATCATATCTTCGGAGGCCGCGACGAATGACATACACCGACGTCAGCATCATCAGCGTCAACGGCAAGACGCCCGTTATCCACCCCAGCGCCTTCATCGCGCCGGGCAGCCGTATCATCGGCGATGTGACGATCGGCCCCGACGTCAGCATCTGGTATAATTGTGTGCTGCGCGCCGACGTCAGCCGCATCGTGATCGGCGCGCGATCGAACATCCAGGACGGCAGCGTCGTGCATTGCGACGGCCCGATGCCGCACCGGCCCGAGGGTTTCCCGACGATCATCGGCGAGGATGTGCTGATCGGCCATATGGCGATGGTGCACGGCTGCACGCTCGCGCCCCGTGCGTTCGTGGGCCTCAAGGCGACGGTGATGAACGGGTGCCGGATCGGCAGCGACGCGATGCTGGCGGCGGGCGCGCTCCTCACCGAGAACAAGGAAATTCCGGATCGCGAACTCTGGGCCGGATCGCCCGCGCGGCGCGTGCGCGAGATCGACGATGCACAGGCCGCGGGCATGCAGATGGGCATCGCGCATTATGTGATGAACGGCCGCATGCACAAGGCGGCGGTCGAGCAAGGCTAAAG
The DNA here is from genome assembly GCF_036402335.1 of Sphingopyxis sp. Taxonomy (GTDB): domain Bacteria; phylum Pseudomonadota; class Alphaproteobacteria; order Sphingomonadales; family Sphingomonadaceae; genus Sphingopyxis. The sequence goes on from NZ_DASWTD010000593.1 coordinate 7,200, forward strand.
CCAGAAACCCGTTCGCATCGAGCGAAGTCGAGATGCCCCTCGGCTTGGCGCCATCTCGACGGGTGTCTCGACTTCGCTCGACACGAACGGAAACAAAAAAGGGCGCCGCGGTTTCCCGAAGCGCCCTTTCGATTTGTCGTTGCGGCGCCTTAGCTGAAGTTCACCATCGCATAGAGCATCGGGATCGACAGCAAGGTGTTGGTCCGCGAAAAGATCATCGCGGTCTTCGCGGCCTTCGCCTTGGTCGCATCGTCGGCCTCGACGATGCCCAGCGCCTTCTTCTGGTTCGGCCAGATCACGAACCAGACGTTGAACGCCATGATCAGGCCCAGCCACATGCCGACGCCGATCAGCTTGTACGGATCCTGCAGACCCAATGCGGGCGCCAGATATTTGGCGTGGCCGGCGATCGCGAGGCCGAGCAGCACCGTGACCAGCGCCGCCCAGCGGAACCAGAACAGCGCGGCGGGCGCGATATGCTTGCCGACCGCGGGTTTCAGTTCGGCCGGAATTTTCGGCATCGTCGGAATCTGGACGAAATTGAAATAATAGAGCAGGCCGATCCAGAGCACGCCGAAGAAAGTGTGCAGCCAGCGCATGATCGCGTTGCCCGCCGCAACCCCGTCCTCGAAATTCTGGCCGTTGAGGCAGAGCATCAGGATGATCGCGAGCACGAGGCCTGCGCCCAGCACGGCGTGCAGGTTTCCGAAAAATTTATCCATGGCAGTTCCCCCTGTTTTTCGCGGCGCCGCGTGCGACCCGGAGCCGGTGACGCAGCTATGCCAGCGACGGGGGTAAGGCTCAAGCTTACTTCCTATGATCCTCCCTGCGGCCGAAGGCCACGGGGAGGAGGACCGCAGCGAAGCGGTGGTGGAGAGGCAGCGACGTTGCGCCACGGGCCCCTCCGTTAGCGCTTCGCGCTGCCACCTCCCCATGCCTGCGGCACAGGGAGGATCGTGGCTTAGCTGTCGCTCGCCGCCTCGTCGGGAACGGCGAGGCCGTTTTTCAGCATCACCGGCACCTGGCTGAAGGTGAAGAGGAAGGAGAGGGCGGTGACACCCCAGACCTTGATCGTCAGCCACAGGTCGAAGCTCATCTGTTTCGCCTGGATCATCTCGTACATCACATGGTTGGCGATGCCGAGCGC
>NZ_DASWTD010000594.1:0-5390 GCF_036402335.1 Sphingopyxis sp.
TCACATCGAACTGCCCGAGTCGCGAGCAGGCGAGCGCGGCCTTGACCAGGCGCGATTGCCGCGGCTGGCGCTTGTCGGCGGAAGAGGGAGAGGCAGGAGAAGCCTCGGGATTCGACATGCACGACCAACTTCTGTCGCCCGATCCCCACGTCGGCCGATGATTGTGGTCCCTGATCACCCGTAACGGAGGAAGGTAAATTTTCGTTATAGACGTTCGGTGATAATCGCTCGCGATGCATTCCTGTTCCACGGCGAGACACTCGCGCCGGAGACCGCCGTCGGCGAAGTCCGCTTTGGGGTGGGGAGCTGTCCTCTCGTGCACCCCGGCGAAAGCCGGGGCCCATCTCCCCACGGCGCTACTGGGCCCCGGCTTTCGCCGGGGTTCACATCGGCCGTTTCCAGTCCTTCGTCATCCCGGACTTGATCCGGAATCCATCGCAGCGCTGAAGTCGTGGACCCCGGATCAAGTCCGGGGTGACGAGCAGAGCCCATCCTCCCTGTCGCGCAGCGATGGGGAGGTGGCAGCGCGAAGCGCTGACGGAGGGGCAGTTCCCAGTCGCTACCCGCCGTGCGTCCGAATCCATTTCTCGACGACCGGTGCAATTTCCTCGCGCCACTTGCGGCCGTTGAAAATACCATAGTGGCCGACGCCCTTCGCCATCAGATATTTCTTCTTCTCGGCCGGCAGCGCCTTGGCGATCGTCAGTGCCGCCTTGGTCTGGCCGATCCCCGAAATATCGTCGCGTTCGCCTTCAATCGCGAGGATCGCAATATCCTCGATGACGCCGACGTCGACCGGTTGGCCGCGGTGCGTCATCTCACCCTTGGGCAGCAGGTGGCGCTGGAACACGACATCGACCGTCTGGAGGTAGAATTCGGCGGTCATGTCGCACACCGCCCGATACTCGTCATAGAATTCCTTGGTTTTGTCGGCGCTCTCGCCGTCGCCGTCGACCAGATGTTTGAACATCTCCCAATGGCTCATCATATGGTTGCCGAGGTTCATCGACATGAAGCCCGCCAGTTGCAGGAAGCCCGGATAAACGCGGCGCCCCGCACCCGGATACCAGGCCGGGACGGTCGCGATCACATTTTCCTGGAACCAGGCGTAGGGCCGCGTCATCGCATGGTCGTTGACCGCGGTCGGCGCCTTGCGCGTGTCGATCGGCCCGCCCATCATTGTCAGCGTCTTCGGCCGGCACTTGTGCTTGTTCGCCGCCATGACCGCCGCAGCGGCAAGGCTCGGAACCGACGGCTGGCACACCGCCAGCACATGCGCGCCGGGGCCGATATGCTCGAGCCACGAAACCAGATAATCGACATAATCGTCGAGGTCGAACCGGCCGGCTTCGAGTGGGACGTTGCGCGCGTCGCGCCAGTCGGTGATCCACACGTCGTGGCCCGGCAGCATGCGTTCGACCGTGCCGCGCAGCAGCGTCGCATAATGGCCCGACATCGGTGCGACGATCAGCAGCCTGGGCGCGTCTTTCGATCCCTTGTGCTTGAAATGCTTGAGCTGGCCGAAGGGCTTGCGCGCCTCGATCGCTTCGGTCACGCGCACCGTCTCGCCGTCGACGACCGTCTCGTACAATTCGAACCCCGGCTTGCCGCGCGGCGCCGACGCATGCGCGAACACCTCGAGCGCCGAGGCGAACATCGGGCTGCCGCTGAAATAGCCGAGCGGATTCGCGGGATGCTGCATCGCCTGCGCCCCCGCGGTCGCCAGTGCGCTCGCCCCCGCGAGCCAGTTCTTCTGCATGTCAAAGGCGTGATACAGCATATTCGGATCGTTCCTTGGTTGCCCCGGCGGCGCTCTCCGGCGCCTGCGCGTTGGTTAGTAGTCTAGGCGTTCCGTCTCATTGTGCAATGCATCAAAATCATTGCGGGACAGGGTGATTGCGAATATTCTGCACGGAGTGGCGCACGATGCGCCGATGGAGTGAATATGTCTGAGATTGCGGGCAACCGCTAACATCCCGGCGTAATCGGGATGTACGCAGCGCGCGGGCCAACGGGTTCGCGCGCTTCTGTTGCTTGAAAATCCCGGACATATCCCATGAATATCTCGAAAGCGGAGCAGCGTATGCTCCATGTGCTGGCGCAAGGCGGCATGATCCGCCATCGGCGCGGCGAAGACGGCCACATTATCGAAGCGCTTTGCTTTACGCGCGACGGCTTCGTCCTCGCGAACACCGGCTTGTCCTTGTTCAACCGGTTGCGGCGACGCGGCTTCATCGCCTCGCAGAACGGCGCGCCGTACCGCATCACCCAGGCGGGTCTGCGCGCCGTCCGCGCGCAGCTCGACAACCGCTGATCAAAAGGGGGAGCGCGGCGCCATCGCCGCGCTCCCTTGAGCGCTGCTTCAAAGCGCATGAAGCAGCGCCGCATTCTGCATCGTTGAGCCGAGCCATCGCCGCTGCTAGGGGCGGTGCGATGGCTAGCCAATCCGATCTTTCCGACACGAAAGCCCCCGCCGAACCCCGCCGCAAGCTCGGCAGCCTGCGGATGATCTGGCACTATGCCAGCCGCTATCCGCTGCAATTGCTGATCGCGGCGGTCGCGCTGGGAGTCGCGGCGATCGCGACGCTCGCAATTCCCTATCAATTCAAGGAAATGATCGACAGCGGCTTTGTCGCCGGCGGCGGCGACGTCGCACCGCACTTCCGCTTCTTCTACCTCATCGTCATCGCGCTCGCGGTTGCCACCGCGCTCCGTTTCTATTTCGTCAGCTGGCTTGGCGAGCGCACCGTCGCCGACATCCGCGAAGCGGTCCAGCGCAACCTTCTGCGCCTCGCCCCCGGCTTTTTCGAGGAAAACCGCCCGTCGGAAATCGCCTCGCGCATGACGTCGGACACCTCGATCATCGAACAGACTGTCGGCACCACCGTCTCGGTCGCGCTCCGCAACACGGTGATGGGGATCGGCGGTATCGCCTATCTCTTTTCGCTCTCGCCGGGGCTGACCGGCGGCATATTGCTCGGCATTCCCGTCATCATCATGCCGATCGTGCTGCTCGGGCGAAAGCTCCAGAACGTCTCCCGATCGAGCCAGGACCGCGTCGCCGACATCGGCGCGACCACCGCCGAGCAGCTGGGCGCGATGAAGATCGTTCAGGCCTTCGGGCAGGAAGACCGCGAAGCCGAGCGCTTCACGACCGCGGTCGAGGCCAATTTCGCCACGGCCAAGCGCCGCATTCGGCTGCGCGCAATGATGACCGCGATCGTCATCGGCCTGCTCTTCGGCGCGATCACCACCCTGCTCTGGTATGGTGCCGAGGGCGTCGCGGCGGGCACGATCACCGGTGGCACGATCGCCGCCTTCGTTCTGACCGGCGGGCTCGTGGCGGGCGCATTCGGCGCGCTTACCGAAGTCTATGGCGACCTGCTCCGCGCCGCGGGGGCGGCCGAACGGCTGAGCGAACTGCTCAACGCCGAAGCGAGCATCGCACCACCGGCAAAGCCGCGCCCCTTCCCCGAACCACCCGTCGGCACGCTCGAGTTCGCCCATGTCGAATTCCACTATCCGACGCGCCCCGACGCCCCCGCCCTCCACAATTTCTCGCTCGCGATCCGCCCGCGCGAAACCGTCGCGATCGTGGGGCCCTCGGGCGCGGGCAAGTCGACGCTCTTCCAGCTCGCCGAGCGCTTCTACGATCCGCAGGGCGGGCAGATCCTCCTCGACGGCGTTCCGCTGACCGAAGCCGACCCCGCCGACATTCGTGCGCGTATCGCGATGGTGCCGCAGGAAACGGTCATCTTCGCCGCCTCGGCACGCGACAATCTGCGCTACGGCAATTGGGCCGCGACCGATGAGGATTTGTGGAACGCCGCCCGCGCCGCCAATGCCGAGGAGTTTCTGCGCAAGCTGCCGCAGGGTCTCGAGACCTTCATGGGCGAAGGCGGTGCGCGGCTCTCGGGCGGCCAGCGCCAGCGCGTCGCGATCGCGCGCGCCCTTCTCCGCCGTGCGCCGCTGCTGCTGCTCGACGAGGCGACGTCGGCGCTCGACGCCGAGTCCGAAAAGCTGGTGCAGGACGCGCTCGAAACGCTGATGCACGACCGCACGACAATAGTCATCGCGCACCGCCTCGCGACCGTGCGCGCCGCCGACCGCATCATCGTGATGGACGACGGCCGCATCGTCGAAGAAGGCAAGCATGATGCGCTCGTTGCCGCCGACGGCCTCTACGCGCGCCTCGCGCGGCTTCAGTTCCAGGACAATCCCGCCGCCGCCTGACCCATGTTCGATCGACCGAAGGAAATGATGATGCTCTACGACCTGACCGTACCGGCCTGGCAGAATGGCCTGAGAGCTTTGTCGGGAGAATTGTCGAAGGCCGGCGCATGGGGCGCTGACAACGGCATCGGCGAACTGCAGTTCGCGGTCGCGCGCCTCGCCCCCGACATGTTCCCGCTCGCCGCGCAGGTCCGCTTTACCTGTGTGCAGGCGCTTCAGCCGCTGAGCCGGCTCGGGGGCCTTGCGATTCCGGAACTTCCCGAGGATGCGACCGATTTCGCCGGGATGCAGCAACAGATCGCCGCGACGCTGGCCGTTCTCGATGCCGTCGATCGCGCCGCGCTCGGCGAGGATGGCGAGCGGTCGGTCAGCTTCGACCTGCCGAACGGCATGGTCTTCGACATGAGCGCGTTCGCTTATGTTCGCGACTGGGCGGCGCCGCAGTTCGCCTTCCACCGCGTCGCTGCCTACGCGATCCTGCGCCATATGGGGGTGCCGCTCGGCAAGGCCGATTATGTCGGCTATATGATGCGCTATCTGCGACCGGGAACGGCCCCCGCCGCCTGAGGCAGCGGGAAACCGCACCCGAAGCTCAGATCAGGCCAGCGTAATTCTGGATGCCGGGAAAAGCGAGTTTCGAGCCGCCGTTGCGCCGGATCGCCCCGATCGCTTCGTCGACGCGCAGGTAACGCGCCCGCGCATCGGGTTCGAGCAGGATCGCCGCGGGTTCGGCGCGCTCCGACGCCTGCCGCGCGAGAACGCCCAGCTCGGCGAGATCGATCGCTTCGTCGTTCCAGCGGATCACGTCACTCGTATCGATCGTGACGCGATTCTGGTCGAATATCCTGGCGGGCACCTCGCCGATCGGCAACGTCACGTCGACGCTGTGCGTCGGCGGCGGGATGGTAATGATGAACATCACCAGCATCACCAGCATGACGTCGATCAGCGGCGTGGTGTTGATGTCGGGATCGCCATTGGGGTCGGCGCGAAAAATGCTGCGATGGAACATGCTGCGGCGTTTGCGCATCGTTTCTCTCCCGCTCGGGGGCACACGCGCCGCGATTGACGGGCGCCCGCCCCTCATCGAGGGCCCAAGACCATCCCGCGCCCTCGACGTAATGGTATATCATAATTCCGCGCGAGCAAGAGGAAAT
>NZ_DASWTD010000595.1:0-4821 GCF_036402335.1 Sphingopyxis sp.
CGCGGCGCGCTCGGCGGGCGCGTCGGCGAGCACCGCGCGCTCGTCCGGGTCCAGGCTCCGCTCGCGGTCGCGCAGACCATAGAGATCGCGAGTCTCGGTCGCGGGCATGTCGATCTCGCGTCGGATCTCAAGATCCTTTCGCCCTATCTGACCGGCACACCGGTCGAGCTTCTCGCGCGGCCCGACGGGCTCGTCGCGCGCGCTGGCGGCCGCGCCGTGTCGGGCTGGCGCTATTGGTACAGCGACTGGCGCCCCGGCCTGCCGCGAACGCTCGACACCCGTATCTCCTCGCTGGCGTGGGCGCGCGGCGATGCGCTCGACCACGCCGCAAGCATCCAGGGGTTTCGCTATGCGGTCGCGGTGAGCGTGTCGCGCGGTGCGCGCGAGGACAGTTATCGCGATATGGAGACGACCGAGCATCATTTCTGGCTCGACGACTGACGCGGAGGCAAGGCGGCAAGCCTCTCCACGGCGAGGCTCGCAAAGGGCCGCAGTCGTGGGTAGAAGCTCCCGATGGCCCCGCGCCCCAACCCTGCCAAGGGAAAGGGACAGCCCATAAGGGCTGCCCGAGTTTCAATGCAGAATGCTCTCCATCTGGGTCGCGGAGCGGCGCGTAGAGCAATGCCGCGCCAGCGCCAGAAAATTCAGGACGCCGTGACGGAATCCGAGCCCGCTGATGCATAAGCGTCACAGACAGCGATAGACAATGGTAGCCCGGTCGCTGGATCCGGCGATAAATGACATGCGGACTGCGAAACGCGCAGCCGTCAACGGCATGCTCCTCAAGGTCTGCTTTCAGGCGATCGGCGGAAGGACTCCAATGACCGAGATCGGGCGCCTTGCAGACGATCAACCGTGCGACTCCTATCCGATGATCTGTGACGAAGCTCGACATATCGGTGGCGAGGAAAAGTGCCGCCTGCGCAATGTCCTGTCGGACACCATTCGTAGCAGGTTGCGACCCGTTCGAGTCCTCGATCGAACATCCACTCGATGCGATTATCGCGCTGATCGGGGCATGGTTGTGGACAGTCCCGCGATCGTGGCAGAGGCGGCACATATATTTGGGCCGGGCGCCGCATAAACAGCTTTGGCAAAATCCGGAACGTCTACGCCGAACTGCTTCCACCAGGGCCCGTGTCCGAAAGCCAAATACCGATGGGCTTGGCAAGCCACATGCCGGGCGCCTTGAGAGAAGCGAACGCATCACAGGCGAAACGCTCCTGCCGCAAGGCGTCGAGCAGAGGCAAGCGAGCGGCAAAATAAGGGGTTTCCAGGTCCAGCAACGCCGTAAAAGAAAGAATGTCTGGCGATGAGGAGTGGGTCAAAACGTCAACCAACACGGATGTGAGATCGAGGTTGCTGAAAGTGCTGCGCCGACTGCCCTCTCTCCAGTCCCAGTTTTCGGCGATCCCTGGATTGGATGACACATAAGGCTCCGCGACCCCCGATCCGAATCTTCGTTCCAGCCATGGCTTCGCGAACCCTCGTTCCACAATTGCGGGAGAGGAAATGGGCCGCCCCTCCAGGCCATCCCACAGTAGCGCCTGCGCCTCTTCGCCGAAGCTCTCGCGCAATGACATGCCAAGCCGATCCGCTTCCGCGCCGCTCAGGCGGTCGGCCTGCAAAAGTGCCGGAAACAGTCGATCAAGCGCCGCCGATTCCGCGTCGACCATCTGACCGGCGGATATCGTCACGCCGCGGCGTTGCCATGTGCGCGCGGCGAGCGTCGGCAGACGCATTGCATAAGCGATGGGATTGCCGGGCAAGCAGGCCAACAAGGCGGAATTGATCGCCGTCTGCAGCAGGATCAATGACGTCGGTGAAGCGGCTGGGGACTTGCGTTGTAGATGATGTGCAACCTTCAGGGCGCGTAGCCCGCCCATTCCCAAGCCCAGTAAATGGATTTCTCGTCCCTTGCCGGCATAACGGTCCAGCCAAGCCAGGATCGCACCGGCATGAAACCGGGTATCCGCTTCGATATTCCAGAGGGACGTCGACAAATTGCCGCCAAATCCGGTTCCGGGCGGATCGATGAAAACAATATCAGCGACACTCGCCACCCCGAGCGCCCTCTTTTCGCCGCCAAGCCAACCCAGTACTTCCAGCGAGGATAGTCCCAGCGGGCCACCAAGGACGAAAAGGAGCGGGCGGCGATCGGCATTGGCGGCCCTCATCTCGACAATCGTCGCGGGCGCATTCGCCACGCCTGTGCCGAGCGAAAGCAGTGCGACGCCCTTCTCGCGCAGCGGTGGAACAAAGCTCAGATCTGCAACGGCTGTCACGATCTCCCTCCGACCAGTTCGCGCAGGTCTCTTTGAAAGACCACCAAAGATGCCGGGTCGCGGTCGACGCCATGTCCGGCCTCATAGTGACGCTTCACCAGTCGCCCCCGGGGTAGATTGCGGGACGACAGGACCATTTCGGAAGCAAAATAGGGGGTCGCGAGATCATAATAGCCTGCCGCCATCATGACGCGCAGCCGCGGGTTCGCGCGCATGTCGTCGGCAAGGGCGACGGCCATATCGACATTATCGAATGGCCGCCCGTAGCTGCCATCTTCATAATTCCAGTTCGACCCGCCAACCAGCGCCAGATAGATGTAAGGCCTGTCAATCGAGACTCCGAGCTCGTCCGTGAGGTACCGCCGGAAGGCCATTCCGATCGGCGTCTCGAGGTAGGGCGGGGCGTCACGAAAGGCCTTGACGCGATCGGCTTCCGCGAGACCGGCGACCCGGCCGTCGCTGCGATCGAGCATTATTCCGAGCTGACGACCGTAATCGGCCATGAATTGCTCCGATTTCACTTTCAGATCCGCTGACAGCAAATAGTCCGTTGGCAAACCGACTAAGTCGGACATCTCGTCGGCGACCTGCCTGCGCCGTACCGAATCCAGTCTTTCTCCCCATGCAAGCGCCGGAGCATAGCGCTCCAGCGCGAACGCTTCGGCGCGGTTCAAATGGGAACGAAGGTCCGTTCCTCGCGCGGCCGAACGATGAAAATGGTGGACAGCTGCATAGCTTGGCAGAAAATAGATATAGGGCAGATCATTGCCCGGCGCGAAGCGTGTTGAAGCGTAGCTGATGACGCTGGAATTGAGTATTACGCCCGCCAGCGGCGTGCCGAGCGCATGCAGCCGGTGCGACAGCGTCGCGGCGCGAACCGTGCCATAGCTCACCCCGGCAATGTAGACCGGACATCGGCCGCGACCATGATCGTCCAGCCATGCGCGGATGAACCGGGCGAAGCACTCCGCATCTTCAAAAAGACCCCAATAGCGCCGTTCCGGCACGCCTGGCAGCACGCGACTGAAGCCGCTGCCGACCGGGTCGATGAATACCAGATCGGCCTCGTCGATCAGGCAGCCAGGATTATCGACGATCCGGTAGCGCTCGACCTGATCGCTCTCGGATACGGCGATACGCGGTCCCATGGATAGAAAGTGCCACGACAGGGCGCTACCGCCGGGACCGCCGCCGAAGAAGAAGATGACCGGACGACCGGTCCCCGGTGCATCCCGGCGGATATAGGAAAAGGTGAAGAGGGCAGCGGATGGCCTTCCCTTGTCGTCGCGAAGCAGTGTTTCGCCCGCCTCGGCATCATAGGCGATTGTCCGCCCGCCGATACGGATGCTGCGCCTGGTCATCTGCATGCCGGTCCGGGCCTCGGCCGCACGCACATTATGGGCCGCCAGGGCGAAGCCTGCCGCGAGAGCTGATTTGACGAGGAACCGCCGCGAAACGGCGTGCACGCCGGTCATGGTTCGAGTTCCAGTACCGCGGCAATGGCAACGGCGGCGTTTCGCGACAGGCCCCGCACCCCAATGGCCGACCTGCTGGCCGTGCCGGCCTCATCGCCCAGCACATCGATCATCACGGCCGAGGCGCCGTCCATTACCTGCGCTTGCTCGAAGAAGCCCTCCGCCGACGCGACATAGCCTGTCATGTTGATGAGCTGCCGGATCTGCATCAGGGAGCCGCCCAGCTCAGCATAGACCGTCTCCAGCACGGCAAGAGCCGTTATCCGAGCCGCTTCCTGCGCCTCAACCAGGGTCAGATCGCGGCCGACGAGACCGCTGTAGAGTGGCACGCCCTCTCGCCTGGCGACGGTGGTTGACAGGTACAGCATCTGACCGGCCCGACGTGCGGGCCGGTAAAGCCCGATCGGTTCCGGCTCGTTCACGTCGCGGCCCAGCATGCGGCGAAACTGCGCATCCCGGCCGAACAAATCCTGCGCTCCCGCTCGCCGGGGCGACAGGACAAGGCTCATGGCGAGGCTCAGCCCCCACAGTCCAACCGCGCGACGTGTCGGCCTCACCCCTTTCTTCCCCAATCCTTGAGCGAGCGACCAAGCACATCGAAGAATCTTTCAATGTCGGTCTGACGGGTATGAACATGAACGGACAGCCGGACGCCGCGCCCCGGTGCAACGCGGATCCCCGCCGCCTGAAAACGGTCGTTGAGGGATCGCATGTCGACGTCATCGATCCGGAACGCTACCATCGCCGCAGAACGGTCCGCCTCGGCCGGTGTAAAGAGAAAGGCTCCGGGAAGCGCGTTCGCGCGCGCCATCACAAGGTCGCGAAGTTGCCGCTGTCGCGCGAAGATTGCCTCCGGGTCAAGCCGCAGAAAAAAGTCCAGCGCCGCTGCATATCCGTCGAACAGCGCTCCGCTCGCCGTGCCCGTCTGCATGAGCCGATCCGCCGCCTGCCCTTCGGCGCTCCCCAGGTGAAGATTGCCGGCAAGCCGATCGAGCCCTTCGCCCCGGCCATAGAGGAAGCCGCAACCTGCCGGCGCGAACATCCATTTGTGGGGGCTTGCG
>NZ_DASWTD010000596.1:0-5223 GCF_036402335.1 Sphingopyxis sp.
CGGCAAGCTGGTGCGCACGACACTGGCCAAGGGTTTGGTCGACTATAACGGCCTCAAATTCCCGCACTACCTGCATCTGCAGGCGACCGACGGGGTCGCGCGCATGGCGTCGAGTTTCCGCGGGCGTTATGATTTCGGGCGGAAACTCGAATGCGAAAACTGCCACCGCGTCGAGTCCGACGGGGTGCGCGTCCAGCCGGTCGAGATGGAGCGCGACTGCGCGATGTGCCACAGCCTTGCGTTCGAGACCGTCGGCGGGGTCACGCGAACGCTGCGTCATGGCGAGCCCGACCAGGTCGTCGCCGATCTCACCGCCTATTACCGTTCGACCCCGCCGGCGCGCCCGCTCCAGCTCGGCGGCATGCAAAGGCGGCGGCCGGGCGCTTACGCCGAGGGGCAGGTCTACAACATCTATTTCAACGAAGTCGCGACGCGGCCGAGCCGTGCGCAGGACGCCGTGCGCGCGGTCTTCTCGCAGGGCGGCGCCTGTTACGACTGCCACACAATCTTTGCTACGCAGGCGGGGAACAGCTGGCGCGTGGCGGCGGTCGACCAGACACCGCGCTATCTGCAAAAGGGCTGGTTCGACCATGATGCGCATAAGGAAACGGCCTGCGCCGATTGCCATACCGCTGCACCCACATCGAAGGCGTCGACCGACCTGCTCGTACCGGGAGTCCGCCAATGCCGCGACTGCCATGTCGGCGAGGGCGGCGCGCGGCTGGTAAAGGTCGAGACGGCGACCGAATCGCCGTGCGCGATGTGCCACGAATATCATTCGGACGGGGGCAAACCATGGATGCCGCCGCGCCAGCGCAAGAAAAACGTGGCCGCGATTACAAATAAACCCCTGCGTGCTAGCTATGGTGTGAGCATGATCACAGGAACCGGGGGGCGGGGCCTTTACGACGTGACATGGCGCACACCTTCCTTGCACGCGGCAAGGCAGGGCGGGTAGGTTTTGGGTCGCCGGACCAGACCGGCGGAAGCAGGGGACGGATATGCTGATCGCGCAGATCACAGATATCCATATCGGGTTCGATCCGGACAATCCGGCCGAATATAACCGCAAACGCCTCGACGAGGTGCTCGATGTGCTGATCGAGGGGCCGAACCGTCCCGACCTGCTGCTCGCCACCGGCGACATCACCGACCGCGGCGACGACGACAGCTACCGCCGCTTGGTCACGGCCTTCTCGCGCTGCCCCTTTCCCGTCTGGCCGAGCGTCGGGAACCATGACTTGCGCGACAATTTCCATGCGCGTTTTCCGGGGTTTGATGACGGCAACGGTTTCGTTCAGTACACGATCGAACTGCCCGAACTGCGCCTCGTCACTGTCGATACGCTGGAGGAAGGGCGCCATGGCGGCGCGTTTTGCGAACAACGCGCGGCATGGCTCGACGCCGAACTGGCGAAGGACAGGGTGAAGCCGACCTATATCGTCATGCACCATCCGCCGATCGAAAGCGGGATCGAGTGGATGAATACCGACCCCGATGAGCCATGGGTCGCGGTCTTCACCGCTGTCGTGCGGCGCCACCCGCAGGTCCGCGGGCTGATCTGCGGCCATCTCCACCGCTCTGTGACGGTGGCATGGGAAGGGCGCACCGTCGCCATCTGCTCGTCGACGGCGCCGCAGGTGTCGCTCGACCTCAGGCCCATCGACGAGAACAGGCCCGACGACCGTCCGATGATCGTCGCCGAGGATCCAGCCTATGCGCTCCACCGCTGGAACGGGCGCGAGCTGGTCAGCTTCTACGACCATGCCGGCGCGCACACGATGCTCGCCAGATATGACGAGCGATTGCAGCCGCTGGTGCGTGAGTTGAAGGCCGAGCGGCCCGCCGCAGATCGAGAGGCAATATAGGGGGAGGGAGAGCATGCCGCAGTTTCCGGGACGTATCATCAAGATCAACGAAACCGACCAGGCCATCGTCAGGGCGATTGCCGCGGGGTTGAAGGCGAGGGGATATCTGTCGACCTCGCCCGCCGGTCACTTCGACCCGGCCTTCAAATCGCTGGTCAAGCTCTTCCAGTCGCAAAATGCCGATCTATTGGGCCGTCCGCTGGAGGTCGACGGCGAGGTCGGATCGCTGACCTGGGGCGCGCTCTTCAGCAATTCCGTCGTCAATGCCCCGCCGGGTGGCGAAGCCGCCGCTGCGCTGGGCGTCGCGATTTCCCAGATCGGGGTGATGGAAGAGCCGCTGGGCTCGAATCGCGGACCGATGGTGGACAAATATCAGACGGCGTCCGGGCTCACCTTGCCCAGAGGGAACGCGCCCGGCTATTTCTGGTGCATGTCGTTCGTCTACTGGTGCTTCAAACAGGGAAGCGCTGCTACCGCGTTTCCGAAAACCGCCGGCTGCCTCGACGCATGGAACAAGGTCAAGCGAGCCGATCCGCAGCGGATCATCACGCGCGCGCAGGCTCTGGCCGACCCGGCGCTGGTGAAGCCGGGCATGGTGTTCATCCTCGATTACGGCGGCGGTGCGGGCCACACCGGTTTCGTCCGCCAGTCCGTGGGCGGGGCGCTCAAGACCCTGGAAGGCAACACCAACCCGACGGGAAACCGCAACGGACTTGGCGTTTTCGAGCTCAACCGCCGCAAGGTCATCGATCCGTCGCTCAAGGGCTTCATCGACTTCACCTAGGAAGCCACGGCGGGGTCTTCCGGCGCGCGGGTCAGTAACCGAGTGTCAGGTCGACGCGCGGTTCGACGGCCTCGCCCTTCTTCCAGCGGTCCAGGTTTTCGAGGAAGCGCTGCGCCGAGCGGACGAACATCTTGTCTTGCGCGCGCCCGGACAGGTGCATCGTGATATGCGCATTGTCGAGGCTCCACAGCGGGTCGTCCGAGGGGAGCGGTTCGGGCGTCGTCACGTCGAGGAAGGCCGAAGCGATCTGCTGGCCGTCGAGCGCAGCGACCAGCGCGTCCTGATCGACGACGCTGCCGCGCGCAATGTTGATCAGCGTCGCGGTGGGCTTCATCGCCGCCAGTTCTGCGGCGCCGATCATGCCGTCGGTCTCGGGGGTCGCCGGGACCGCGAGGATCACCCAGTCGAAATCGCTTAAGCTTGCGCGCCACTGGTCGGGGGTCAGCGTGTTCGGGCCCGGCGACCGGCGCACGATCGTGACGTCGACAGCAAAAGCCTTCAGCCGTTCCTCGATCAGCTTGCCGATCGCGCCATAGCCAAGGAGCAGCGCCTTCGAGCCGAACAGTTCGACCTTGCCCGGCGAATCCATCAGCCACTCGCGACGTTCCTGCGCGCGGACGACATCGCGGTAGCCCTTGGCGACGGTCAGCATGCCCATCACGACATATTCGGCGATGGTGATCGCGTTGATCCCGGCGCCGTTGGTCACCACCGTGCCGCGCTCGGCGAGCAGACCCAGCGGCATGCCGTCGACTCCGGCGTAGATCGAGTTCAGCCATTTGAGCTGCGTCGCGGCTGCGATGACCGCGGCCATGTCCTTCTTGTCGTACATGTCGAACCAGCCGATCTCGGCGCGCGGCGCGAGGTCGAGCGCCTCTTCTTTCGACGCGAAGAAATGTGGTTCGACCCAATCGGGCAGGCGGTTTTCGACGAGCGGACGGATCAGGCCCGACAGGACGGTGACGGTCTTGGTCATTCAAAATCCTTCCTGATCTTCTCCATCGCAAGCCGGCGGGGAGGATATTTATGTCTCCAACCGCCAGTCCCAACCGAGCGGGTCGCCGTCCATCACCTCGACGCCTGCGGCAATGAGTTCGTCGCGAAGGGTATCGGAGGCTGCGAAGTCCTTGGCGGTGCGAGCTTCCTTGCGGCGCACGAGCGTCGCTTCGATTTCGTCTTCGCCGATCGTCGCAGCCCGGGGACGGACACGCAGGTCGGCGCGTTCGATGGTCAACAGGTCGAGGCCAAGCACCCCATCCATGACGGCGAGCGCCGCGCGCTTCTGGCCAGCATCGACCTTCTTCATGGCCGCGGCTTCTTCCAGCAGGGTCAGCGCGACGGCCGTGTTGAGGTCGTCCGAAATCGCGGTATCGAATTTCGCGAGAAGGTCGGTGAGCCGGCGGTCGGTCGGCTGGGCACTCTCGGCATCGCGGACGGGCGCGGCCGCCATCACCAGCCGTTTGAGCCGTGTCAGCGCTGCGCCGAGACCCTCCCAGCTGAATTCCAGCTCGCTGCGATAATGCGCCTGCAGGCACATCAGGCGATAGGCGAGGGGGTGATAGCCGCGATCGACGAGCAGTTGCAGCCGCAGAAACTCGCCGGTGGACTTTGACATCTTGCCGCCGCGGTCGATCAGGAAATTATTGTGCATCCACATCCGGGCGCCCGAATGTTCGGCGCAATCGAGGCTACCGCAGCCGCGATACGCCTGATTCTGAGCGATCTCGTTCGGGTGATGAATTTCGCGGTGATCGATGCCGCCGGTGTGAATGTCGAAGGGCATGCCGAGTTCGGCTTCGCCCATCACCGAACATTCGAGATGCCAGCCGGGAGCACCGCGGCCCCAGGGCGAATCCCACTCCATCTGGCGCGTCTCGCCCGCGGGCGTCTTGCGCCAGATCGCGAAGTCGGCCGCGTGGCGCTTGCCTTCGACCTCTTCGATACGGCCTTCGCCGTCGTCGGTGACGGCGCGCGCGAGCCGGCCGTAGTCGGCCACCGTCGAGACGTCGAAATAGAGGCCACTATCGAGCTCGTAGCAATGGCGGTCGGCGATGCTTTTCGCGAAGTCGATCATCCGCGGCACATAGTCGGTCGCCACCGTCCATTTGGCGGGATCGCGCACATTCAGCCATGACAGGTCACGCTTGAATTCCGCCGTGTAGAAAGCCGCGATGTCCCATGCGGTTTTGCCCTGCGACGCTGCCGCCTTTTCCATCTTGTCGTCGCCGGCATCGGAATCGGATGTTAGATGACCGACATCGGTGATGTTGATGATATGGCGGAGCGCATAACCCTTGAATGTCAGCGTCCGGCCGAGTGTATCGGCGAAGACATAGGCGCGCATGTTGCCGATATGCTGGAAGTTGTAGACCGTCGGCCCGCACGTATAGACGCGCGCCTCGCCGGGGTGGATCGGCTGGAAAGGCTCCGCCGAGCGGGTGAGGCTGTTGTAGAGGACGAGCGGCGCTTCTGTGGTCATGGCCAGCCCATTCCCCTCAAAAGCGCCTTGCGTCAACTCACTGCTTAGAGCCTGATCGTTTGAGGTGGAAACGCTCTGCGCTTCGACCGAAA
>NZ_DASWTD010000597.1:0-3579 GCF_036402335.1 Sphingopyxis sp.
GGTGTACGTCACGGAGCACGCGGCGGCCTTGAACGTCGACCCGACGCGGCTGGCCATCGCCGGTGACAGCGTCGGCGGCAACATGGCCGCGGCGGTGACGCTGCTCGCGAAGGAGCGCGGCGGCCCCGATTTCCGGACGCAGCTGCTGTTCTATCCGGTCACCGACGCCGCGATGGACAGCGCATCGTACAAGCAGTTTGCCGACGGACCGTGGCTCACCGCGAAGGCGATGGCCTGGTATTGGGATCAATATCTGCCCGACCTTTCGCGCCGCGGCGAGATTTTGGCATCGCCCGTCAACGCGTCGGCCGGGCAGCTCGGCGGCCTGCCGCCCGCGCTGGTGATCGTCGACGAGAATGACGTGCTGCGCGACGAGGGCGAAGCCTATGCCCGCAATCTCGCCGCAGCGGGCGTGCCGGTGACCGCCGTACGCTACAACGGCACGATCCACGATTTCATGATGCTGAATCCGATCGGCGAAACCCCCGCGGCGCGCGGCGCGGTGGCGCAGGCGGTCGCCTATCTGCGGACGGTCTTTGCAGCTGGCGAATGAAAGGGGGCGGGAGGCGGGACGCCGCCTCCCGCAACCGGTCAGCCTGCGTCGACGGGAATGGCGAAACGGAACTCGGCGCCGCCGTCGGGGTGATTCGACGCCGTGATCGCACCGCCATGCTCGGCAATGATCGACTGGCAGATTGCCAGCCCGATCCCCATTCCGCTTTCCTTGGTGGTGAAGAAGCCGTGGAAAATCCGGTCGAGATCGCCTGCGGGGATGCCGGGCCCGGTGTCGCGAAGCGTCAGCGTCGATTGCCCGGCTTCGCTTCCGGTACCGAGGATGATCCGGCGATCGCCCTCGCGCTCCTCGGCCGCCTGCACCGCGTTGATCAGCAGGTTCACGATCACCTGCTGGAGCTGGATGCGGTCGCCGGTCACCGGCGCGAGGTCCCTGGCAAAGTCGGTCGTCACGCGGATCGAACGCGATTCGATTTCGTGACGGACGAAGATCAGCGATTCCTGTGCGACATCGTTAAGGTCGAGCGGCACGCGTTCGGGCTGGCGCTTTGCCGCCATACCGCGGATGCGCTGCACGATGTCGCTCGCGCGCCGCCCGCTCGCCGCGATGCGCGTCGTCAGTTCCTTGACCTTTTCGACATTCGGATCGGGGCGCGACAGCCAGCGCAGGCTCGTCTCGGCATTGGTGACGATGGCAGCGAGCGGCTGGTTGACCTCGTGCGCGATCGACGTCGTCAGCTCGCCCAGCGTCGATATGCGCGCCGCGTGCGTGAAATCGGCCTGCAACTGACGCAGTTCCGCCTCGATGCCCATATGCTCGGTGACATCCTCGAAACTGAAGATCGTGACATCGAGTTCGGCGACAAGCTTGGGATAGGTGACCGACATCCGCACATCGCGGACCCGGCCGTCGAAGGTCTCGACCTTCGTCACTTCATGATGGCTTTCCTGCCCGTTGAAGCGCCCGATCATCACGTTGCGGAGCGATTCGCGCGCGACCGTGAACAAATATCCCACCGGCCGCATCAGGTCGAGCGCACCGCTGCCGCCGAACATCTGCACCGCGGCGCGATTGACGTCGGTGACCCGCACCGTCGTCGCGGCCAGTTCGACCAGTTCGGGATGCTCGTCGAGATAGGCGCCGAAATCGGTCACCCCGCTCGCCCGGATATCATTGTATATCCGTCCCATATGACTGGCATCGACCTGCCACAGCGCGACCGGCATATGGTGGACGAGCTTGCGGTACCGCGCTTCGCTTGCGCGCAAATAGAGATAGGAGCGGTCGTCGTCGACCGTGCCGTTGACCGCAACATAGACCCGTCCGGGCTCGTCGGCGCGCCACACCGTGACCAGCGGGTCGCGCAGGATGCCGTCCGACGGCATCTGCCGCCGATAGGTCGCGCCTTCGGTTTCACCGAGCATTGCGTCAGCGAAGAGCTCGCCGGCGACCATGCGGCTTTCGAGCGGCCAGAAGCCCGCAACCGGCTGGCCGATCATCAGGTCGCGGCCGCGATTGCCCCCGACCAGGCGCATCGTCCGTTCGTTGACATTGACGATCCGCGCCACCTCGACCAGCTCGACATAGCGCGCGTGCAATTGCTTTTCGTCACTGGCGTTCGCCGCTTTGCGAAGCCGGCCGATCTCGGCGATGAGCGGCGCTGCGTCCGACACGTCGATTTCCCAGCTCGCCGCCATCAGCCGGTCGGGAATATGCCAGTCGGCGCCCTCGACGGCACCGTCGTTCAGCGACTGGCGGCCATATTCGATGACGTCGCGCGGCGTCCCGTCCTGCGCGAAGCGGACATATTGGCGAATGTCGACGGCGATATGGATTCCCGACGGGGTGCGCCGGCTGACGACCCCCTGCCACGTCCCTTCCTGCAACAGCAGGCGCCAATGCTCGCGCTCATTCTCGCTGCGCGTCGTCAAATGGCCGATGCCGCGACCGATCATGGTGAGCGAGGGCCAGCCGTACAGCGCTTCGGATGCCGGGTTCCAGTAATGGACCGCACCCTCGACATCGAAGATGATCACGCTTTCGGATGCGAAATCGGCAACGTCCGGCTCGGACGCCCGGCTCGCGACCTGAAGGGGATCGCGCGGCGACGAGGCGGGCTCGTCGGGCAGGGCCGGACTCAATGCCCCGGCTCTGCCGGCCAGTCCGCCGCCCCGATCGCCGATTTCAGCTGATCGAGAAGCGCCTCGTCGGCGACCGGCTTGGTAAGCCAGGCCTGCGCGCCGAGCTGCAGCGCCTTCGTCCGCGCAACCGGGTCGAGGACCGAGGTCAGGACGATGACGGGCAGGTCCGACCCCGCGGCGCGGACGCGCTCGAGCAGCTCGAGCCCGGTCATCCCGGGCATGCGGATATCGGTGACCAGGCAATCGACGCCGCGCGCGGCATGATCGGCAAGGAAGGCCGGCGCGCCATCGAAGGTGCGACAGGCAAGCCCCGTCACCATCAGCAAATCGCAAAGGGCTTCGCGGATGGCTTCGTCATCGTCCACGATCGCGACAAGAGGTATTCTGGGCAAGCGGCTCGGCCCTTTACAACACGACCGGGTCGGTCAATGGGGCCAATGTTGCCCAGCTTGTAAGGCTTTGTAACCATACCAAAGTCTAGGCTGTGCCGTTTTCGCGCAATGTCACCGGCAATTTCTCCCACGCGCGGATCAGTTCGCCGACCGACGCGGCCTGCATTTTCTTCATCACATTGCTGCGGTGAAGCTTCACCGTGATCTCGGTGATTCCGAGGTCGTAGGCGATCTGCTTGTTGAGCCGTCCGCGCGCGACTTCGCGCATCACCTGGCTCTCGCGCGGGGTCAGCGTAGCAAAACGTTCGACATGCTGCTGGACCACACGCGCGCTCGCGCGTTCGGCGACGTCGCGCTCGACCCCCGCGACCACCGCGTCGAGCAGGGTCTGGTCGCGCACCGGCTTGGTCAGGAAATCGACCGCTCCCGCCTTCATCGCCTGCACCGACATCGGGATGTCGCCGTGCCCGGTCAGGAAGACGATCGGTTTCGAAATGCCTGCCGCGCTCAGATACTGCTGCAGGTCGAGCCC
>NZ_DASWTD010000598.1:0-19356 GCF_036402335.1 Sphingopyxis sp.
CCCAGCCTAGCATGCCATCGGGCTGTACCGCGCGGCCGAGCGCGTGCCAGCCGCGCACCGCGGCCGGCTCGTAGGTCGCGCGGTCGAGCAAGCCGTTGTCGACACCCCAGGCAAAGGCATAGGTGAAGAAGGCGGTCCCGCTCGATTCGGGCGGGGTACCGGGGTCGTTGTCGAGCAGCGATGCGGGCCAATAGCCGTTGGCCTTCTGCAAGGTGACTAGCTTCGCCGCCATCTTCCGGAACAGCCCCTCATAATAGGGGCGCTGCGGGTCGTCCTCGTCCAGGACCTGCAGCACGCGGACGAGCCCGCCCATCACCCAGCCGTTGCCGCGGCTCCAGAAGATCTTGCGCCCCTTGGCATCGCGCCGGTCGAAGAAGCGGCTGTCGCGGAAATAGAGCTCCTCGCCCGGGTCGAACAGATAGTCGGTCGTCGCTTTCCATTCCTGGTGGACGAATTCGGCATAGCGCGCGTCGCCGGTCGCAAGCCCGATCCGCAGCATCGTCGGCGGCGCCATGAACAGCGCGTCGCACCAACACCAGCGCTCGGTGCACAAGGAGTAGCCGCCTCCCGGCTGGGTCGGCACGAATTCGAGGCTGTTCGTGCGGCGGTTGGCGAGGACATTGTCGAAATAGGCGCGCGCGGGGTCGAGGGCTTCGGTGCCGCCGCCGTTGCGCGCCGCCCATTCCCATGCCTGCGCGATCAGCTGGTCGTCGGCATGGAAAGCCAGCTTGCCGAGCTGCCATTTCTGGGTGCGGCCCAGCTCGACGACCGGGTCGCGGTAGCGCGCATCGCGTTCCGCTAGCTCGGTGAGCGCGACCCAGAAGGTCGCCTGCTGCCAGTCGCGGGGTTCGCGCACGCTCGGCCGCGCGGCGGGCATCTTGTCCCACGCTTCGCGGTGCGTCAGCTGCCAGTCTGCGACGCGGCGCGTTTCGGCGAGGATGGCGGCGGGCTGCGGCATGACGGGTTCGGCAGGAGCGACAGCGGCGGCGGGAGCGGCCGTCATCAGGGCAAACAGGCTCAGCGACATGACGTTTCCTTTGCATCCTTGATGGGGGTAAAGGCGATCGAAGACAGGGTGAGACGCATCGGCGCGCTCGACGAGAGGGCGAAGGGTGCGGTGACACTGCCCAGCCGCACGCCCGGCAGACATGCCAGCGGAATCGACAGCGTCTGCCAGCCCTCGCCCGCGATCGCCGCAAGGCGGTCCGCGATATCGAGCCGCGCGGTGCAGCCGGGGCCGCAGCGAACTTCCAGCGTTACGGGTCCGGCCGGCGCCTGATCGACGCGAAGGTCGAGCGCCAGCGCAAGCGGTCCCGCGTCCGACAGGTCGGCAGCGCGCGGATTGGCGACGATCAGCGTCCCGCGCGACCGGCCCGACCAGCTGATTTCGCGGGCATCCTCCTGCGCGTCGCGATCGACCGGGCGCACCGCGATCGCGCCATTGTCGGCGGCACCGTCGATCGCCTGCGGGCTGTCGTTGGCGCCGTCGATCTGGAGGCGTCGCGTGCCCGCCGCGCGGCCGCGCGCGAAGATCGGACCGGTCAGCGGCGGTTCGACGACGATACCGGGGTCTTCGGAAAGCGCGGCCGACGGAGGGTGGTCAGCGAGTTTGAGCCCATAGCCGAAGGGGTAGAGCGGCTTGTACACCGCATCGCCGATATTGAGCGGCGCGCCCCTGGCATCGGCGGGCCATGAGAAGGGCAGCGTGCCCTTGAAGTCGCTCTTGCCGAACAGGACATCGGCGACCCCGCCGCCCTCCGACCCCGGCAGCCATGCCGCGACGAACGCGTCGGCGGCGTTGATATGGCGATTGACCCAGAGCGGGCGGCCCGAAAGAAAGACCGCGACGACGGGGATACCGGCCGCCTTCAGGCGCTTCATGAGGCCGAGGTTGCTGTGCGTGTCGTCGAAATAGAGGTCGGCGCGGTCGCCTTGGAACTCGGCATAGGGATCCTCGCCGAACACGATGATTGCGGCATCGGGCCTGGTCGTGAAGCGACCCTCGACCGACAGTTCGGCTTGCCCCCCACCGGCCGCCACCGCGTCGCGTACCCCGGCAAAGATCGACGTCGCGCCGGGGAAATGTTCGGGGAGCGTACCCGTTCCCTGCCAGGTCAGCGTCCAGCCGCCCGATTGTTTGCCGACATTGTCGGCGCCATCGCCCGCAACGAGGATGCGTGCGCCCGCCTTGAGCGGCAAGACGCCGTCATTCTTGAGCAACACCATCGATTCCCGCACTGCCTGCCGCGCGACCGCGCGGTGATCGGGTGCGCCGAGCAATTCATAGCGCCCGGCATATTCGCGCGTCGACGGCCTGCCTGCGTCGAACAGTCCGGCACGCAGCTTGACGCGCAAGATGCGGCGCACCGCGTCGTCGAGCCGCGCAACCGGCAGCGTGCCCGCCTTTGCAGCGGCGAGCGTCGAGGCATAGAGTCCTTTCCAGCTTGCCGGCCCCATATACATGTCGAGCCCCGCGGCGATCGATGCGGGGCAGTCGGTGGGCGAGCAGCCCGGAACCTTGGCGTGGCCGTCCCAGTCGCCGACAACGAGCCCGTCGAATCCCCAGCGCTGCTTGAGCACGCCGGTGAGCAGGCTGGTATTGCCGTGCATCTTGACGCCGTTCCATCCCGAGAAGCTGGCCATCACGCTCTGCACATCGGCGCCGAGCGTGGCGACATAGGCGGGGGCGTGCAGCCGGATCAGATCGTCTTCGCCGATTTGCGCATCGCCGCGGTCGCGGCCATCGGCGGTGCCGCCATCGGCAAGGAAATGCTTGGCGGTGGCGACGATGTGCGGGCCCTTCAGCCAGTCGGCGTCGCCGCGCCGCCCCTGAATGCCGTGGACGAGCGCCGCGGCATAGCTGGTCGCAATCGCCGGATCCTCGCCGAAGCTTTCATAGGTCCGGCCCCAGCGGTCGTCGCGCGCGACCGCGATCGTCGGCGCGAAGGTCCAGTCGAGCCCCGTCACGCGCATCTCGATCGCGGTCACCTGCCCGATTTTCTCCATCAGCGCAGGATTTCGCGCCGCACCGAGCCCGATATTGTGCGGGAAGAGCGTCGCGCCGACGATATTATTGTGGCCGTGGACGGCGTCCGATCCCCACATCACCGGGATGCGCGGCAGGTTGCCGTTCGGGCGCATCGACGCCTCATAATAGGCGTCGGCGGCCGCGACCCACGCCGATGCAGGGCCGAATTCGTCGCCGCCGGGCGACGAGCTACCGCCATTCAGGATCGAGCCGAGATGATATTGTGCGACATCGTCGGGGGTCGTGCTGCCGATATCGCCCTGGATGATCTGCCCCACCTTTTGTTCGAGCGACATGGCGGCGAGCAGCGTGTCGATACGGTTTTCGATGGCAGCGTCGGGGGCGGGTGCGACGATGGCCGGCCAGCGATCCGGATTCGCGATGCCTTCCCCGGCAGCGGCCGTTCCTGTGGCCAGGGCCATCGCGCTCGCCACCGCAGGCCACCTGCTTCGCATCCATTCCGCTCCTATATTCACCGGCATCCGCTGATACCGTTCACATATCTCTTTCCCTTTTGCCGCAACGCTGTCAATAAGGTTGTCAGACAACTTTGAATCTGGACCGAGGGGATAAGAATGCCGAAGATCGTGTCAGCGCGCGTCATCGTGACGAGCCCGGGGCGCAATTTCGTGACGCTGAAAATCGAATGCGACGACGGCACGACCGGCGTCGGCGATGCGACTTTGAACGGACGCGAGCTTGCGGTGGTCAGCTATCTCGCCGACCACGTCATTCCCTGCCTGATCGGCCGCGAGGCGCACCGGATCGAGGATATCTGGCAATATCTTTACAAGGGTGCCTATTGGCGGCGCGGCCCGGTGACGATGGCGGCGATCGCCGCGGTCGACATGGCGCTCTGGGATATCAAGGGCAAGGTCGCGGGGCTGCCGGTCTATCAGTTGCTCGGCGGCGCATCGCGCGAGGGTTGCATGGTCTACGGTCATGCCAACGGGACGAGCATCGCCGAGACGATCGAGGCGGCGCTCGATTATCAGGGGCAGGGCTATAAGGCGATCCGCCTGCAATGCGGGGTACCGGGGATGGCGTCGACCTATGGCGTCAGCAAGGACCGCTATTTCTACGAGCCCGCCGACAACGACCTGCCGAGCGAAAATATCTGGTCGACGGCGAAATATCTGCGCGTCGTGCCCGAGCTGTTCGCCGCGGCGCGCGAGGCACTCGGCTGGGACGTTCACTTGCTCCACGACGTCCACCACCGGCTAACCCCGATCGAGGCGGCGCGGCTCGGCAAGGATCTGGAGCCATATCGTCCCTTCTGGATCGAGGACGCGACCCCGGCGGAGGATCAGGAGGCGTTTCGCCTGATCCGCCAGCATACGACAACCCCGCTCGCGGTCGGCGAAATCTTCAGCTCGATCTGGGACTGCAAGGCGCTGATCGAAAACCGGCTGATCGACTATATTCGCGCGACCGTGCTCCATGCGGGCGGCATCACCCATATGCGCCAGATCGCGTCGCTCGCCGATCTGTACCAGATCCGCACCGGCTGCCATGGCGCGACCGACCTGTCGCCGGTGACGATGGCGGCGGCGCTGCATCTCGGCCTCGCGATCCCCAATTTCGGGATCCAGGAATATATGCGTCACACGGTGGAGACCGACGCGGTCTTCCCCCATGCCTACAGCTTCGCCGACGGTATGCTCCATCCGGGCGACGCGCCGGGGCTCGGGGTCGATATCGACGAGGCACTGGCCGAGACCTTTCCCTATTCGCGCGCCTATCTGCCGGTGAACAGGCTCGAGGACGGGACGATGTGGAGCTGGTGATGCGCGCGCTCCTGGCCTTTGCCCTGGTCGCCGCACCGGCGGTAGCGCAGGATCACAAGCCGCTGCGACCGGCGACGCCGGAGGAACGGCAGGCGCGGACGGCGGTCGTGATCGCCGACTATCGCCATGACGATCTGCTCTGGGAAAACGACCGCATCGCCTTTCGTATCTACGGCCGCGCGCTGGAGGCGGCCGAACCGCCGTCGTCGTCGGGGATCGATGCGTGGGGCAAGCGCGTCCGCTGGCCCTTCATGGACCGCCAGCTCCGCACTGGCGACCAGCATGCCGACCATGGCGAAGGGATCGACTTCTATAATGTCGGCACCGGGCGCGGCATCGGCGGGCTGGGCATCTGGTACGACAACAAGCTGTGGACTTCGCGCAACTATGTGCGCCCGCACATCCTGAGCGCGGACGGTGACGTGGCCGACTTCACCGTCGATTATGCGCCCTGGCCGGTCGATACACTGCGCACGGTGCGCGAGACGCGGCGCTTTACGCTGCCTGCGGGGACGAACTTCACGCGGCTGACGTCGACGATCGCGTCGGACAGCGATGCCGGGCTGGTCGTCGGCATCGGCATTTCGAAACGGCCGGTGGCCGGGAGCCAGCTTGGCGAGGTCAAGAAGGACGGCGCCACGGCGCGGCTGACCTGGTGGGGGCCGGCCGACGGGAACAAGGGACGGATGGCGGCGGCCGTGATCGTCGATCCGGCCTTGTTCGCAGGTTTCGCCGAAGACGCCGACAATGTTCTGATCCTCGTTCGCGTCCGGCCGGGACAGCCGTTCGTCTATTACAGCGGCGCGGCGTGGGATCGCGGCGGTGATTTCGCAACCAGGGGCGCGTGGCAGGCCTATGTCGATGCGCAGCGGCCCGACTTCAAACCCCCAAGCGGGCCCTAGCCAGCGTCGTGGCACGATGATAGGCACCGAATCATGGCGGTAACCAAGGCTGCGTCGCTGGCGGACGATCTGGTCCAGCGTTTCGAGGAGCGGATCGAGACGGGCGACATGCCGCCCGGATCGCGCTTCCCGACCGAAAAGACGATGACCGAGGATTTCGGGGTCAGCCGCACCGTCGTGCGCGAAGCCTATTCGCGGCTTGCGGCACGCGGGCTGCTCGTGTCGCGGCGCGGGTCGGGCGCCTATGTCCCCGATGGCGCGCAGTATCGCGCCTTCCAGGTCACCGCCGAGGAAATCGGCGAAATCGACGACGTGCTCAAGCTGCTCGAAATGCGGATGGGGTTCGAGGCCGAGATGGCCGACCTCGCGGCGCGCCGCCGCACCGATGCGGATCTGGCCGAACTGCGGCGCACGCTCGCCGCGATGGAAGAAAGCAGCGATGTCGACGCCTCGGTCGCCGCCGACGCCGCGTTTCACGCCGCGATCGCCAGCGCGACGGGCAATCCCTATTTCCTGCGCTTCACCCAGTTCCTCGGTGTGCGGCTCGTGCCGTCGCGGCGGCTGTACCTGCAAGGCGACGATCCCGTGCGGCACCAGCGCTATGCCCATACGATCAACCGCGACCATGAGGCGATCTTTACCGCAATCGAGGCGGGCGATCCCGCGGCCGCGCGCCGCGCCGCGCGCCGCCATATCGAAAAATCGATCCTGCGCTATCGTACCCTCAAGGAAAGCGGGCGGGATGTGCCGGCCGGTTGAGCGGAGAGGCGGCGACCGGCGAACCACGCTTTTGTGAGCGTAAAAAAAATTGCCGATCGGCAAGGTTAATCCGAAGTAAAGCAACTGCCGGTTTTAGAAGGGTTTTTTGGTCAAAAAATGCCGCAGAACCGCCTCGTTCCGGGACCCGATCGCACCGCGACCCAACTTGATTTCGACTCGCGATGCTCTATTCCAGCCGCGTGCAAGGCGACCCCGACAATTACATGAGCCTGCTGTCGGTGGCGCAGATTGAAACGTTGCGGCACGTTTATGAGCACAAAAATTCCAAGCAGATCGCGCGGCTGATGAATGTGTCGCCGCACACCGTCGACGAGCGCGTCCGGCGCGTTCTGAAAAAACTGAATGTTTCCAACAGGATCGAGGCGGCCCGTATACTGGCTGTTAACGGTGTATTCGATCATGTTACCCCTTATCAGCCTTTGACATATCAATTGATCGACCTAGGCGAGGTTCAGCCCGCCGACGATGCCGAGCCGGGGCGCAGTTCGTTTCGGCGACTATTCGATATCGGTTCGCCATTTCCTACCGCGTCCCAGCCGGCCAACCGGCATGGGTTGATGGAAAGGATAATCTGGCCGATCCTGATCGCATTTGCGACGATTTTGGCTTTCTCCGCCCTCTATTCGATCCTTGTCGGACTCGGTCGCGTGACCTGAATGTTCGAAGCGAATGCTGCGGGGGGGAAACCGGTAGCATTCTTTTTCAAGGAAAAAGAAGATGCTGAATCAACGAGTTTCTGCGGCGAAGAAGATCGCCTCCGACTTGCACCTGGCAGAGGATGCCATCGACGAAGCGATGATCCGCATCGCACAGCTGGCCGCCACGCTGCCCACCGCACGCCGCGAAACGAACATGTCGGCGATCGTCGGCCAGGAAGCGATGTCGAAGGTCGCGCATGCGCTCGCCGCCGCCGGCGAAGTCCGCCAGCTCCTGACCGACGCGCACCTGGCGCTCACCGTGACGCAGAAGGAAGTCGGTCTCGGCACGCGCATGTTCGGGGCGGGCGTCAAGCCGGCCGCACAGCTGGTCGACGAAGGCAGCAACGACCGGTCGGACACCGCGGTCGCCGCCCTGCCGCTCGCGCAGGCCTCTTGATCGTCGGGAAAGGTTGACTGCCACAATGTGGTCCGTGGCGATCTATTATATTGTACTGCTCATCACGGTGGCCGTCGCGATCATGCGCGGCGGCCCCCTTGAGCGGTGGGCGGCCTATACCGCCCTGATCGCCTCGATCCTCACCAGCGCCGTGAATCCCTTTCCGACCTGGAACGATATTGAACTGAATATCTTCGTCATCGACGTGCTGGTGCTGCTCAGCTTCTGGTTTATCGCCTTGAAGACGCACAGTTTCTGGCCGTACTGGATTACCGGATGGCAGCTCATCGCCATTTTCGGCCATATCCAGAAATATATGTTCTCGGAGATATTGGCGCGGCCCTATTCGCTGCTCTCGGTCTATATATCCTATCCGATCCTGCTGCTGATCATCTATGCATCGGGATCGTCCAGCCGGCGAAGGGACATTGCGGCCTAGTGTGCGTGGCTCCCCAAGGGGCATCATCACATGCAGCAATTTTCGAACCAAGAAATTGCCGACCTGAAATCGCGCGTCGACCAGATTCAGGATCTGCTCGCGAGCCGCGGCGAAGCGCTGCCCGCGGCCGCTGTGCGCCGCGCGGGCAACCCCGCCGATGAAGCGCCGGCGAAAGTGGCGTTGCTCGACCAGGTGTCATTCAGCATCCAGATGCGCCGGATGCGCCGCAGCCATTTCGGCAGCGCCGAATTGTCGGGCCCGACGTGGGACATGATGCTCGACCTGATGCTCGCGAGCACCCACGGCCGCGCGCTCAGCGCCAGCGATCTCGCGACGGGGGCCGGGGTTCCGCTGTCGTCGGGGCTTCGCATGATCAGCGCACTCGAACGGCTCGGGCTCGCGCAGCGATCGATCGACGAGCGCGACCGGCGGCGGACGATCGTCCGGCTGACCGAGACCGGGACCGAGCGCATGGCGAGCTATTTCGAAAAGATCGGCGCCGCCTGGCAGAACAGCCGGACGCTGGCCGCCTGATCCACCGGCCGGGTGTGGCGGCGAGCTGGTCGATCGCCGTACCCGGTCATTTCTCTGCGATCGCGCTATTCGGTCATCGTGCGCATCATCCGGTCGACCTTGGCCATCGCCTCGCGCTTGATCTGGCAGATGCGCGCGGCACTGACGTCGAGGGTCAGGCCGATTTCGTGCAGGTTGAGTTCCTCGAAAAAATAGAGCTGGAGCACCATCTGTTCGCGTTCGGAGAGGTGCGCGACGCACTGGCGCAGCGCGCCTATCAGATCCTCCTGCTCGCATGTCTCGCCCGCGCCGGCACTGTCGTCGGCGGCCAGGAACGCGCCGATGTCGGTCAGTTCGTCGAGCGAGGTCGAGCGGCCGTGCGTCGCGTTGCGTTCGAGCGCGAAATATTCCTCGGGCGTCATGTCGAGTGCTTCGGCCATTTCGGCGGCGGTCGGCGCGCGCAGCAACTGTTGTTCGAGCGTTCCGCGCATCGCCTGAATCCGCTTGGCCGCAACCATCGCCGAGCGGCCGACATCGGCCTCGCGGCGCAGCTGGTCGATCATCGCGCCGCGGATCCGTGTCGTCGCATAGGTCGCGAAGGCGAACCCGCGCTCTTCATAATGGCGGCTCGCCTCGATCAGCGCGATCAGCCCGGTCTGGATCAGGTCGTCGAGTTCGCTCGTCCGCGACACCCGCGAGAACACCTGCCAGGCGATCTTGCGGACCAGCGGCGAATATTCCTCGACCAGCGCCTCGACGCTTTCGCCATAGCCGCGCGCGCGCGGCGCGCGGCCGGTGCTCGCGGCAAATTGCTCGGCGGGCTCAATTCTCATGCACTTGGTCCTCCATGTGGGCTTCGGGCCCGGACGCGAGGCGAGGCACTTCGGCGCCGATCGTCGCGACGATTTCGGTCTGTTTGGTCGCCGGAATTTCGAGGTAGGAAATGACGGCGACGTCGGGGAAGGTGGCGCGCACGAGGCGCGAGAGGGCGGAGCGGCAGATCGGCGAGGCGACGAGTGCGAAGCTGCGTGTTTGCAGAAGGAGCGGTTCGACCGCCTGACCGACCTGCTCGATGATCTTCATCGCCATGCCATGCTCGAACGGCCATTCGGCGCCGGGGTTGGCGCGCACCGACTGATTGAGCAGCATCTCGATCTCGGGGCTGAAGGTGACGACGGGCAACGGCATCCGGCTCGGCACGATCGTCTGGACGATCAGCGCGCCGATGCGCTGGCGGACCGCTTCGACGAGGTCGATCTCGCCGAGTTGCTGCGCCGACAGCGCGACCATCGCCTCGGCGATCTTGCGGAAATCGCGGAGCGGCACGCGCTCGACGAGCAGCGATTTGCAAAGGCTCGCGACACGCGGCAGCGCATAGCCCTGCGGGCTCAGATTCTGCGCGAGCTGCGGATAATGAGCCTTGAGATTGTCGATCAGCGCCTGCGCATCGTCGATGCCGAACAGTTCGGCGGCGGCGCCGACGATGCTGTTGTTGAGGTGCGTCGCGACGACGGTCGCCGGATCGACGACGGTATAGCCCGCAGCGATCGCGTCGTTCTGCATCGCCTTCGGGATCCACAGCGCATCGAGCCCGAAGGTCGGGTCCTTGCACGCGCGTCCGGTGACCCTGGTGACAAGGTCGCCCGAATCGAGCGCGAGCATCTCATGCGGGAAGACCTCGTCCTCGCCGACGATCACCCCGGCGACCGAGATGCGATAGACGTTGCCGGGCAGCGACAGGTCGTCGTTGACCTTCACCGGCGGGACGACGAAACCCAGTTCCTTCGACAATTGGCGGCGGATCCCGGTGATCCGCGTCATCAGCGGCGAGCCCTTGCGTTCGTCGACGAGGGTGACGAGCGCATAGCCGATCTCGAGCTGGCACGCGCTGGCGTCGCTGACGTCGGCCCATTCGATCAGCGACGGGTCGGGTGCAGGCGCGGCGGGTTCGGGCAGGTCGGCGACCGCGGCGGCGCTGCGGCGGAGCTGCCAGCCGATGCCGAAGGAGATGGCCGCGGCGGGCAGGATCAGCA
This sequence comes from Sphingopyxis sp., assembly GCF_036402335.1. GTDB lineage: Bacteria > Pseudomonadota > Alphaproteobacteria > Sphingomonadales > Sphingomonadaceae > Sphingopyxis. The sequence continues at coordinate 10,578 of NZ_DASWTD010000598.1, forward strand.
TCTGCGGCATCGACGGGACGAGGCCGAGGATGAACAGGATGCCGCCGACCGCCATCCAGACGGTGGGCGATGCGAACTGGCTGCTGATCTGGCCGCTGAGATCGAAGGGCGATGCGACGCGGGTGACGATCGCGGCGGCGGCGATCGAGAGCAGGAGCGCGGGGATCTGTGCGACGAGCGCGTCGCCGATCGCGAGCGTGACATAATTGCTGCCGGCTTCCGAAAAGCTCAGGCCATGGCTGAAGATACCGAGGATCAGCCCGCCGACGATATTGACGAACAGGATCAAGAGGCCGGCGATCGCGTCGCCCTTCACGAATTTCGAGGCACCATCCATCGATCCGTAGAAATCGGCTTCGGTCGCGACTTCGACGCGGCGCGCCTTGGCCTCCTCGGGGCTGAGCAGCCCGGCGTTGAGATCGGCGTCGATCGCCATCTGCTTGCCCGGCAGTGCGTCGAGGGTGAAGCGTGCAGACACTTCGGACACGCGCCCCGCGCCCTTGGTGATCACGACCATGTTGATGATCATCAGCACGAAGAAGACGAACAGGCCGACGACATAATCGCCGCCGATCAGCACCTGCCCGAACGCCTCGATGACATGGCCTGCAGCCGCGGTGCCTTCGTGCCCGTGGACGAGCACGACGCGCGTCGAGGCGACGTTGAGCGCGAGGCGGAACAGGGTCGCGAGGAGCAACACGGTCGGGAAGGAGGAAAAGTCGAGCGGCTTGGCCGCCGACAGCGCGACCATCAGGATCGCGAGGCTGATCATGATATTGGCGACGAAACTGATATCGAGGATCAGCGGCGAAACCGGGATCACCATCAGGCCGACGAGAATCAGCATCCCCACCGGCAGCGCGGCGGCGCCGGCCATGCGGCCGATATTGCCCGGATTGAAGCCGCCGGTCATGCCGCGCCTCCCGACAGCGACGCGAGCCGCCGATAGGCATCGGCGGCGAAGCCCATCGAGAGGGTCTTGGGCATCGGCTGGATATCCATCATCTGGAGCGGCGGTCGTCCTCCACCGGCGCCCGCCAGGCCGCTCGAGCTGCTCGCCTGCGCGTGCCAGCCCGAGGGGGCGAAGGGCTTCATATTTTCGATCTTGCCGCCGTCTTCGAGCTTTACGCGAAAGCGTTCGCGGATCTCGGCGAGGCTGCGCATGCTGCCGTCGGGGGCGTAGAAGACCGGACGATTGGCGGCCGCCGCCTCGGGCATCATCGACGCGCCGGGCTGGTCGGGGTTCGCTTCGAGCGCCGACAGGAATTTGGCGGCGCCGCCCGACCCGAGGAAATGCGCGAGATAGAGGTCTACCGGCTCGGCCGCGCGGCCGATCCGGCTTTCGAGATAGTCGCGATTGTCGCCGGTCAGCGCCGCGGCCATGTTCGAAGAGGCCGTCGGATCGTCGCGCAGGTCAAAAATCTGCTGGCGGAGCACGGGATCGGCGACCGAGAGCCGGCCCGACGCATCGCGGCCGATCGCATCGGCGGCCCAGGCGAGGCCATGGTTCGCGCCATGGCGGTCGAGCGTCGCGAGCCAGGTCTGCCGGGTGAACTGATACAGTCCGCGCGCCGACGAGGTCGAAGCTTTCGCGGTCGGATTATAGCCGCTCTCGACCCGCGCGACATCGACCAGATAGTCGAAATCGATCCCCGAACGCGCCGATGCATTCTGCACCGCGTCCATCACGGGCGCGGCGATGCGCGTCGGACCTTGAGGGTTGTTGATGGCATTCATGCTTTTGGTTCCGCTGTTCAGCAGGGCTGTTCAGCAGATCAAAAGCAATCATCGTGCCATTTACCGTCGACGGAATGATATCTTACATATTCAGTAACTTAGGGCAATGCCCCGATGGCCGGTGCCGCGGATTTCATGGTTCTTGTCAATCCTCTGACGCGTCCAGTCCTTCAGGATATTGACGCGGATCGCGGCGGCTTCGAGCTGGCCGAGCGTTTTGCCGATCAGCAGCTGCGCGCGATGTTCGCTGCCTGCCGGGATGCCGGCGCCGCGAAACAGGATCACCGCGGTTGCCAGATCCTCGGTTGCCGCGATGATCGCGCCGGCATCATGCCCGTCGAGGGCGCCGACCAGCGTGTCGAGCCGCGATTGCACTTCGTCGAGCATCATTCGGCTCCGCGGCCGTGGAAATCGAGCATCGCGCTCGCGATGATCGCGGGGTGGACGCCGTAGCTGCCATTGGCGATCGCGGTGCGAAGCGAGGCGACGCGTGCGACATCGACCGGCGGGGCTTCGCTGGCGAGGTTGCCGGAAAGACGGGCGAGGCGCGTGGCGGGCAGGCTGTCCTGTGCAGCATGCAGCTGGGCCGGCGCACGCGCCGCCGCGGCCGACCCGCTGGCAGTGCTGCGCAGCGGGGCCGTGCGGACGGTGCCGCCAATAGGGCCGATCTTGCTGTCACCCGACATAAATGCCTCCATCCGGCGCCGTCAGAAAAGTGACGACGCGGTTCACGAAGGCTTTAACGGACGGCGGCGCGGGCGATTAAGGCGGTTCGCCGCAAAAAACCCAAAGAAAGGCCCGGCGCCGTCGGAAAGCCGACAGCCCGGGCCAGTGGGTGGGTAAGCGAGGGCCGGATTCAGTCGGCGATGCGCGCGCGGCCGGCCCCGGTGACGATGGCGCTCAGCATCGATTTGGCATCGCTGCCGCGCAGCGCGATCGTTTCACCGACGCGGCCGTCTTCGGTTGCCACCGCGGCATAGCTGATCGAAAAGCTTTCGGTGTCGATCGTCACGCGGACATTGTCGCCGCGGCGGATGACGGGGGCGGCTGCGGCTGGCCGAGCGAACCCAGCCTGTGTCGCGCCAGCGGGGCCGGTCATCGGCACGCGCAGGCGCCAACCGAGCGAGTTGCAGCGCACGGCGAGCGTGTGGGCGTCGACCGCGGTCACCGACGCCTGTTCGGGACAGCGCGCCAGCTTGATGCGGCGGTCGACCGGGGTCGCGGTGCGGCCCATTGCATTCGCGACCATGTCGGTCAGCACGTCGATCGTCTGCCAATCCTCATTGGCCTGCTGGGCGGCGGCGGGAGAAAAGGCGGCGGCGCATGCGGCCAGGCCAGCGATGCGCGCGAGAGTTTTGCGGGACAAGATCCATCTCCTTCGGGTCCAAAATGGTCGCCTGCCATTTTGCAGGAAGCGTGCCAGTCGCGGTTTGCGGCGCGATTGCGCGGCGCGGCGGGGGGCGTCGTCAGATTTTTGACGAGCGCGATCCGGCGCACGAATGATACGCACATAATGCTCTGAAAAACAGGGATAAACCGCTTTTGGCACGGCGATTGCATCATGCCTTGTGTTTCCGCGCGTCTGCGCCGGCCAGGCCGGACACGGCAAGCGGTGAAGAAGGATTATGGATATGGCATCCGAGAAACTCTTTGGCCTGCATGCGACGGCGCTCCAGCTGCGCAGCCAGCGCATGATGATGCTCGCGTCGAATATCGCGAACGCCGCGACGCCGAACTACAAGGCGCGCGACCTCGATTTCGCCAAGGCGCTCGACCTTGCGCAGCAGGGCGGATCGACGGCCGAGGCTATGGAAGGGGCGACTGCCTATCGCGTCCCCGTCCAGGCCTCGCTCGACGGCAACACCGTCGAAATGGCGACCGAGCAGACCGCCTATGCCGAAAACGCGCTCGCCTACCGGTCGAGCCTCGCTTTCCTGTCGGGGCGCATCAACACGCTGTCGCGCGCGATCAAGGGCGAATGACGATGAACGGCAATTTCTCGGTCTTCGACATCAGCGGCCGCGCGATGTCGGCGCAGCTCGTCCGGCTCAACACCACGGCGTCGAACCTCGCCAATGCGGGAACCGTCGCGGGCAGCGAGGCGGAAGCCTTTCGGTCGCTGAAGCCGGTTTTTCGCACCGTGATGGACGGTCAGGGCCGCGCGACGGTCCAGATCGACCAGGTCACGACGTCGAAAATGGCGCCATCGAAGCGCCACGATCCCTCGAACCCCCTGGCCGACGGGGAGGGCAATGTCTGGGAGGCCGCGGTCGATAGCGCCGCCGAGATGGTCGAGATGGTCGAGACCGCCCGCCAGTATCAGAACAATGTCCAGGTCCTCGAAACCGCGAAGGGCCTGATCAATGAAACCCTCAGGATGGGACAGTAAGATGAGCGTCAACAGCATCACCAACAACAACCCCGTGATCAACCCCAAGGGGAGCGGGCAACAGATGGGGCAGAGCGATTTCCTACGCCTGATGACGGCGCAGTTGTCGCAGCAGGACCCGTTCAACCCGGTCGATAACCAGCAGATGGTGGCGCAGATGGCGCAATTTTCGAGCCTCGCCGGGATCAGCGAAACCAACACCGCGCTCGCAAAGATTTCGGAGCAGCTCACGGCGCAGACCCAGCTGCTCAAGGATATCAAGGCCGCCACTCCGGCGCCCACACCCCCCACCAATTGAGAAGGATAAGTCCATGTCATTCTATACTTCGCTCTCTGGCCTCAAGGGCGCCCAGACGGATATGTCGGTCATCTCGAACAACATCGCGAACGCCGGCGCGATCGGTTTCAAGCGCAGCAAGGCCACCTTCGGCGACATCTTCGCCTCGTCGCCGACGCAGTCGACCAAGATGATCGCGGGGCAGGGTACGCGTCTCAACGGCATCACCCAGCAGTTCACGCAAGGATCGTACGAAGCGAGCGAGAAGACGCTCGACCTCGCGATCGTCGGTGAAGGCATGTTCATCGTGAAGGGCGAGCCGCCGCGCGAGCAGGTGACCTATACCCGCAACGGTTCGTTCGAACCGACGCCCGACCGCTATGTGATCGATTCGACCGGCGCAAAGCTCCAGCTGCTCCCCGTCGATGCCGACGGCAACGTCACCAACAACACACTCGCCGGCGCGTTCGACCTCCGCCTGCCCGAAGGCTCGCCGTCCGATCCCGATTCGGCGCTGGTCAACGTCACGATCGGCCTCGACGGGCTCGTCACCGCGACCTTCGCGAACGGTGAAGACCAGACGCTCGGCAAGGTCGCGATGGCGACCTTCCCGACCATGTCGGGCCTGCGTCCAACCGGCGATGCGCACTGGCAGTCGACGGGCGAAAGCGGCCCGCCGACGATCGATGCCGCGACCAATGGCCCGATGGGTGCGATCCGCTCGGGCGCGCTCGAACGCTCGAACGTCGACATCACCGAGGAACTGGTGATGCTGATGGCCGCGCAGCGCAATTTCCAGGCGAATGCCAAGGCGATCGAGGGCGCGTCGCAGCTGACCCAGACGATCATCGGCATGCGCTGACGCGCCGCTGACCGCCGCCTGCCGGGAGAATCCAGATGGACCGCCTTATCTATACCAGCCTCACCGCGATGCGGGGCAGCATGGCCCGGCAGACGGCGATCGCCAACAATCTGGCGAATGCGCAGACGCCCGGCTTTCGCGCCGACATGGCCGAAGCGCAGTCGCTGTGGCTGAACGGCAGCGGGGCGGGTGCGCGCGCCATGTCGTCGGAAGAAGTGATCGGTGCCGACCTGCGTGCCGGCACGATCACGTCGACGGGGCGCGACCTCGACATCGCGGTGCAGGGCGATGCCCTGCTCGTGGTGCAGGCACCCGACGGCAAAGAGGCTTACACGCGGCGCGGCGACCTGCAGATTTCGCCGAGCGGCCTTCTGACCACCGGCGACGGGCATCCCGTCCAGGGCGGCCAGGGCCCGGTCACCATCCCCCCGGCGGACTCGGTCACGATCGACGTCGACGGCCGCGTATGGATCGTGCCGCAGGGCGGCGATCCTGAAAATCCGCAGGAAGTCGACCGTTTGCGGCTCGCGACCCCGGCCGGGTCCGACATCGTGAAGGGGCTCGACGGCCTGTTCCGCGTACGCGGTGACGGCATCCTGCCCGACGATCCCGAAGCGCGGCTCGTTACCCGGTCGATCGAAGGATCGAACGTCGCCGCGACCACCGCGCTCGTCGAGATGATCGAGGCGAGCCGCAGCTGGGACACCCAATTGAAGCTCGTCAGCGACGCGCGCGACATGGACAGCGCGACCGCAAACCTGATGCAGCTCCCCCGTTAAGGAGATTATGACATGAGCTTCGGTGCCCTGCACGTCGCGCGAACCGGTCTGGATGCCCAGGGCTTCCGGATGCAGGTGATCGCCAACAACCTCGCCAACGTGAACACGACGGGCTTCAAGCGCGACCGCGCGAGCTTCGAAACGCTGAGCTATCAGATGATGACGCAGGCGGGTGCGAACTCGTCGGCCGAAAACCGCTATGCGACCGGGCTCAACCTCGGCACCGGCGTGTCGCTCGGCGGCACCGCGCGCATCGATACGCAGGGGACGTTCGCCACCACCGGCAACGGACTCGACGTCGCGATCGACGGCGCCGGCTATTTCCAGGTCGAGATGCCCGACGGGCGTATCGGTTACACCCGCGCAGGCAATTTCGGCCGCGCCCCCGACGGCACGATCGTAACCTCGGACGGCAAACCGCTGACCCCGGAGATCCAGATCCCCGAAGATGCGACCAACGTCTCGATCGGCGCCGACGGCACCGTCTCGGCGACCGGCGTCGACGGCACGCAGACCGAGCTCGGCCGGATCGAGCTCGCGCGCTTCGCCAACCCCGCGGGGCTGCAGGCGATCGGCGGCAACATGCTCGTCGAAACGCAGGCGTCGGGCGCGCCGCAGGTCGGCGCCGCGGGCGAGGAAGGCCGCGGAAGCTTGCGCGGCGGGATGCTCGAGGGATCGAACGTCAACGTCGTCGAGGAACTCGTCGACATGATCGAGACGCAGCGCGCCTATGAGGTCAACAGCAAGATGATCTCCGCCACCGACGAGATGATGAAAAATGCCTCGCAGACTCTCTAGGCTGGCGATGCCCGGTCTGGCGGTATTGGCCCTCGCGCTCGTGCCCCTTGCGGTGCACGCGAAGGACAAGCTGCCGCCCGACGCCTTTTCGGTGACGATGCCGATGCCGCCGGCCCCGCCGCCGGCGAACGGCTCGATCTTCCAGGGCGCCTATGTTCCGCTCACCTCGGGCGGCCGCGCGGGCACCGTCGGCGATATCGTCACGATCCAGCTCGTCGAGCGCACCGCCGCGACCAAAAGCAATGCCGCAGGCACGCAGCGCGACGGCAATGTCGGCCTGACGCCACCCGCCACCGGCCCGCTGTCGCTGTTCAACCCCAGCGATATCGCGATGGGCGGCGGGCAGCAGTTCAAGGGCAAGGGCGATGCGTCGCAGTCGAACGCGCTATCGGGCGAAGTCAGCGTGACGATCGCCGCCGTCTATCCGAACGGGACGATGCTGGTGCGCGGCGAAAAGCTGCTCACGCTCAACCGCGGCGACGAACGCGTCCAGATCTCGGGCATCATCCGCGCAATCGATATCAGCCCCGACAACCGCATCCTGTCGACCCGGGTCGCGAACGCGAACATCCGGTACGTCGGCAAGGGTGAGATCGCGCGCGCCAGCCAGCAAGGGTGGCTCCAGCGTTTCTTCGCGATCATCAGCCCGTTCTGAAGAGGAATTTGAAGTGACCCAGCGTCGTCCGTCCCCGTTCACCCTTATCGCGCTCCTGCTCGCCAGCTTCGCCTTTGCGGCGCCGGCGCAGGCCGAGCGTATCAAGGACATGGGCCAGTTCCAGGGCCTGCGCGCCAACCAGCTCACCGGCTACGGCATCGTTGTCGGTCTCGCGGGCACCGGCGACGACAGCCTCGATTATTCGACGCTCGGCATGAAGGGCGCAGTGTCGCGCTTCGGCCTGACGCTGCCGCCCGGCGTGAACCCGGCGCTCAAAAATGCCGCAGCGGTGATGATTACCGCCGAACTGCCGCCCTTTGCCAAACCCGGCCAGCGTCTTGACGTCACCGTGTCGGCGATGGGCAAGGCGAAGAGCCTGCGCGGCGGTACCCTGGTGCTCGCGCCGCTTTATGGTGCCGACGGGCAGATTTATGCGATGGTGCAGGGCAATCTGGTGATCGGCGGGCTCGGCGTCGATGCCGCCGACGGATCGAAGCTGACCGTCAATGTGCCGTCGAGCGGCCGGATTGCCGGCGGCGCGACGGTCGAGCGCGCGGTCGATACCGGCTTTGCGAACGGCGACTGGCTGACCTTCAACCTTCACCAGTTCGACGCGACCAACGCCAAGCGCGTCGCCGATGCGATCAATGCCGCCCTTCCGGGCACGGCATCGATGATCGACGGCGCGAGCATCGCGATCCGCGCGGGCGGTAATGGCGATCAGCGGATGCGGCTGATGTCGCAGATCGAAAATCTGGGCGTCCAGCGCGCCGAACCGCCAGCGAAGGTCATCGTCAACGCGCGCACCGGTACCGTTGTGATCAACGGTGCGGTCCGTGTCGGCACCGCCGCGGTGACGCAGGGCAAGCTCACCGTCTCGATCAAGGAATCGCCGACGGTCGTCCAGCCCGCGCCGTTCAGCCGCGGCCAGACCGCCGTCGAACAGTCGAGCGACATCAGCGTCGACGAGGAATATCGCCCGGTGATGCTGGTCAAGCCGACCGCGTCGCTTTCCGAACTCGTCGATGCGATCAACCGCATGGGCGTTCCTCCCGGCGACCTTGTCGCCATCCTCGAGGCGCTGAGCCAGGCCGGCGCGCTCACAGCGGAACTGGTGATCATATGACGACGCCCATTTCCTCCGTTTCGGCAACGCCAACCCCCGCCGCTGCCGGCGGCGGTGACGGCGGATTGCGCAAGGCGGCCGAGGCTTTCGAAGCCGTGATCCTGCGCCAGCTGATGTCCTCGATGCGCCAGGCGAAGCTCGCCGACGACATCTTCG